>JAQTZZ010000009.1 GCA_028687545.1 Candidatus Wallbacteria bacterium | reverse complement strand
TGTCCGTAGTTATTGAAAAAATAGGTAGTCTCTACGGGATGTTTTTCGGCGCTGAAAACTCCTGTCAGACCGCCATGCGCCAGTCCCTCAGACAGAGCCTCCGGTTCCAGCCCAAGATATTTCCTCAAATAATCTCTGTACCATGGAATACTGATCAGAGAACTGTCCACCACCATGATGTCTGTGCGTATTTTTTCAACGTACTGTGCGTAAAACAGGGGAAAAGCCAGTTCATCTCCTGATACCAGCAGTATCGATTTCTGAGGCAGAAAAGCAAGGCTCTTTTCCACCCACTCCCTGATCAGAAAATCATTGCGCATGGAGTCTCTGCAGAGCAGATAATAATTCCCCAGCGCTGAAATAATCAGGACTGTCGATAAGACGAGGGTAAAATTCCGGCGGCTGAATTGCGAAGTGCCCTGCGCTGCGATCAGGAAAAAGCAGATCAGCGAGGGCAGATAAAAGTGGAATTTAGAAAGCGGCAGGCACGGAGTGATCAGGAAAAATCCGGTATTCAGTAAAGCTAATGCCAGTAAGTAGGCAGTGAATCCCCGGCTTTTCCCATAAATGAAGAGTACCACTGGAAAAATCAGCAGAAATTTCAAAAGAGATCCGAGCAGGATCAGATATTCCTTGCATCTGATCAACAGTTCCGGAAACCCAGCCAGCAACAAAACCTTCAGATTTTTTCCTGAATCAACCAGGTTGTGATAGCTGACTGTGATCGAATCAGGTTTGCTGTAATTCCAGATCACATCCCCTTGAGCCCTGATCAGAAGGAAAAGGAAGGGTGTCAGTGCAAGTGCTATAGTCAGCGCAGCCACTCCTTTAGAAATTTTTCCCCGTTCCTGATAACAGAGAACACAGAGCGGCAGGATCAGGACAAGATTTGTAAGCTGCAGCGAAAACGACAGGATCAGAATGAAACCAGCCAGCAACAGCCACTTCTGCCTGGGGTTCAGGAAAAAGCTCTGGATGAAATAGAGGTGAAGGGCTAGAAACAATAGATTCAGACTGTAAACTTCCACTCTGAATCCTACGCTTGAAATAAAAGAAGTGACTAGAAAGCCAAGCAGGGCAACTGACAGGTACTGTTCAATCTTCATGCGATTCATAATCAGGAAAAGCACAAGATAGCAGAGGGATAAGTAAAACGCAGACATGAGGTTGGCGAAGCGGATCACTTTCAAGGGAAAAATATCAGCTGACAGGAAAACTTTACTGATCAGCGAAAACAAGTGGGAAGAACCGGACTGCGGAATATTCAGAAGTTCCGAAGATGCCACAAGCTCGCAGGAATCACCTGAAGTCATGTCAGGAGCAGCATGATAGGCGACTATGGCGAAAACGGAGATGAAAACCAGCGTCAGGAGCTTATGGTTTTCCGGCAACCAGTCATCCTTTCCCGAGCAGCCTGAACATGTTCTTCTTGTAAGCTTCCACGCCAGGCTGGTCAAAGGGGTTTACCCCCAGCAGGTAACCGCTGATCGCCACGCTAATCTCAAAGAAATAAAGCAGTTCTCCCAGTGTTTTGGGGTTCAGTTCAGGCATGATCAGGCTCAGGTTCGGGACCTTCCCGTCGGTATGTGCCTGCCTGGTTCCTTCGTATGCCTTGAGATTGATCTCATCAATAGTTCTGCCTGCAAGATAGTTCAGCCCATCGAGGTCGCCTTTTTCGGACTGGACCTTGAGTTTGGAAGTTTTTTCCACCACCAGGAAAGTCTCGAACAGCTGTCTCTCCCCATCCTGAATGTATTGCCCGAGTGAATGCAGGTCAGTGGTGAATGTGCAGGAAGCCGGGAAAATTCCCCTGCAGCCCTTTCCCTCGGATTCGCCGAACAACTGCTTCCACCATTCAGTCAGGTAACGCAGCCTGGGATCAAAGCTGGACATCATCTCAACTTTCTTGCCTTTCTTATAAAGCAGGAATCGGATCGCGGCATACAGAAACGCCGGGTTGTCTTTCAGCCCTTTTTTGGCGCAGAATTCTTCCGCAGCTTTAGCCCCTGCCACGAGCGCTTCGATATCTATTCCAGCACAGGCAATGGGAATCAAACCTACCGGGGTCAGCACCGAAAATCTCCCGCCGATATTGTCGGGGATTACGAAGGTGCGGAAGCCTTCCTGATCGCTCAGCTTGCGCAGGGCTCCTTTTTGGGCATCTGTGGTGGCAATGATATGCTGCCCGTATTTTTTCCCGTATTTCTTCTGCGCCAGTTTTTTCAGCATCCTGAAAGCGATCGCCGGCTCTGTGGTAGTACCTGATTTAGAAATGACATTAAGATAGAAATCGCGTTTTTCAAGGCAGGCGAGCTGATGCTCCATCTCCTGTCCGCTGATGTTTTTGCCGGAATAGACTATTCCCAACTTGCTGTCTTTGGAGAGGGCTGAAATCGCAGCTCTTGCACCCAGGTATGATCCTCCAATGCCAACTACTGCCAGCGTCTCAGCATTTTTCCTGATTTCAGAGGCCAGTTTTTTAATCTCTGCGAGTTCCTTTTTTCCGATCTTGGACGGCAGGTGGAGCCAGCCCGTGAATTCAGCGCCTGCTCCTTTTCCGGTCGATAATTGCTTGTCGGCCTTAAGAATTTTGTCTTTCAAGGATAAAATTTCCCGCTCGCTGACAAAGGGGAGAACATTCCGGTAATCCAGGCGAAAATTCATGCCTTCCTCCAACTTTCAGATTATGATCAAATGCTCGTCTTACTTTAAATTTTTCAATAATCCTGTCGCATCGTTGAATTCATCGATCAGCTTGTCGATTTCCGGTGCCTGGGCATGGATGCTTTCCCAGTATTCGGAGTCATACCACTGGGCGTTGAGTTCTTCCACAGTTTTCCCCTGCTGTTCGACCCAGGTGTAGTATTTAAGATTGTGGATTCTCTTCCTGTCATAGTACGAAAGCTCCAGCATATGGTCGGTTTTAAGACCCAGCAGATGCCGGTGAAAATCCCTGGCAGCCTCCGGTTTTCCATACTTTGGCTCCAGTTTTTTCTGCTCCAGCAGGCGGCTTCCATACATCTGCATGGAGTCGGTGCAGACCGTAAACACGGCATCGCGGTCCGTCAATTCGTAATATTTCGCGAACTTGATCGCAGTCAGCAGGTTGGCGATACCCGAAATACCCAGCAGATCAAGCTTTTCCACCAGTTTTTCGGGTACTCCGTTGTTGATCATGTATTCCCTTCCCACAGGGTCATTGAAGAGCCGCACCAGCCTCCAGGAATCTTCGTCATCGATGGCGATCGCAAGATCAGTGTTCCTGACATTGTGGACCCATGGGATGTGCTTGTCGCCTATGCCTTCGATGCGGTGCGCCCCGTAACCGTTGTAAACCAGGGTCGGGCACTGCAGCGCTTCGCCCACTGCAATCTTTGCCCCAGGGTATTGTTTCTTGAGATAGTCTCCGCAGCCGAGCGTGCCGGCCGAACCTGATGTCAGGCACACACCTGCCAGGCGGCCTTTCTCTCCCATCTCATTCTGGAAAACTTCCTCCATGGCATTGCCTGTGACTTCGTAATGCCAGAGATGGTTCCCCATTTCCTCGAACTGGTTGAAGATCATGATGTCTTTCCTGGTGGCGCGCAGTTCATGGCATTTGTCGTAGATTTCCTTGACATTGCTCTCTGTACCCGGAGTAGCGATAACTTCAGTAGCCACTGTTTTCAGCCATTCAAATCTTTCGCTGCTCATGCCCTGGGGCAGAATCGCGATCGAATCGCAGCCCAGCAGGCGTGAGTTATAGGCTCCGCCACGGCAGTAGTTGCCGGTAGAGGGCCAGACCGCTTTCTGGACTGAGGGGTCAAACTGTCCGGTGATCAGAGGTGGTACCAGGCAGCCAAATGATGCTCCCACTTTATGGCAGCCAGTAGGAAACCATTTACCGATCAGCGCGAAAATCCTGGCCTGAACGCCTGTCAGGGAGGAAGGCAATTCCAGAAAATTCACTTCATCGTGCAGGCCGCCCTTTTCTTTGGGTTCGTTTTTCCAGGAGATGCGGAACAGGTTGAGAGGGTCGATGTCCCAAAGTCCTATTTTTTTTAATCCCAGCTTGACCTTGTCCGGAATCATGACCGGGTTTTTCTGCTGCTTGAGGGTAGGGATGATAATCTTCTTTTCTCTGGCGCGCTCTATTGCCCGCTTGTATTTGTCTTTGTTCTTTTTAAGATTGATCATGCTGCCTCCGTTTGAATTGTCGCTTGTGCCATTTTACCGGAATTCGGGTAAAAATCCAAATAGCTCAGTCAGGGTCAATCTGTGACGACAAGTAATTCCTTGAAAGTGACAGCAGAAATTTGAACAGGCTCCAGGTTGTGAAAACCCTCCGATACATTTTGAATCTTCGGATCGCGCTCTGCAGGTAATAACGCATGTCCAGATTTCTGTAAAGTCTTTTTACACCCAGTCGCAGTTCATTTTCAGTCATTTTTTCAGGCTTCACCACAACATGATCCCAGTCAAACCTGGCTGTGCTGTTTTCAATTAGCCTTCCTTCAGCTTTTAGACTGGAGTAGTAATCCGTTCCCGGATAGGGTGTGAGAAAATAAAAAGTATAGGTGTCCAATCCGATCCTGCGGATCAGTCTGCCTGTATTTTTGAAAATGTTCTTAGTATCGCCGTCGAATCCGAAAATGAAAGTGCCATCCACAAGAATGACATGCTTGTGCAGAAGCTTCACCAGTTTCTGATAATTATCCGTATTGTTCTGATAGATCGACTCGTTCTGATTATTGAGATTTGTAGAAGTCTGGAATCCGATGCTGACCGAAAAGCAGCCGGAAGCAGCCATGGCTGAGATCAGCTCATCGTCCGAATGAAGGCTGGTGGGTGCCTGGATCCACCACTTTTTTTTCAGGGGAGTAATCAATTTGAAGAAGTCCAGGCAGTATTTTCGATCGCAGAAAAGGTTGTCATCTACAAACAGAATGATTTCTTCCTGAATGGTCAGAAGCTCCCTGCGGACTTCTTCAGGGTCCCTGTAGCGCATCTTTTTACAGGGTAGATACTGCAAATAGCAGAATCTGCAGCGGTTATCACAGCCCCTGGAAACCTGACAATAGGCAGCAGTGCGCTTCGTTCTGAAGAAGAGATCCCGCCTGGGAGAAGGAATGGATTTTCCGGATTGGTCAAAACCTGAAGTGTATCTCTGCTTCATGCCGCCTGCCTGAAAATCCTCCAGGAGTTGCGGCCAGGTGTCTTCGGCATCGCCGACTACTAGACTGTCCGCATGCTGCAGGCATTCGTCAGGCAGGAATGAGGTGTGATGTCCTCCCAGGACAACAGGAATCCTCAGTTTCCGGAATCTGTCGGCTAACTCAAAGGCCCTGGGGGCCGTATAAGTGTTGGCCGAGATCCCGACCAGATCATATTTCTCAGTCCAGGGCACCCTTTCCAGGGCTTCGTCGATTATTCTGACAGCATGTGTACCGCAAAGCGCAGCTACTACACCTACGGAAAGCGGGTGTATCTTCCGCTCGTCGATCTTGATCTTCCGCCTGTAACCCAGGCTTTCCCAGGCAGGCTGGACCAGAAGAATCTTAAGTTTTTCTGTCAACATCACTCCCGGTAGAACTGCGTTTTATCTTATACATGCTGACAACCTGCGAGTATTTTTTGTCAATATAGTTGCCAGTAATCTTTCCGATTACTATTCCTGCGACGCATCCCGGGCCGGTTCCGAGAAAACCGGCTAGCCCCGGATTTATAAAGATAACAGGATAGATCGCAGTTCCTGTTATCAAGCCAATCAGAGCACCGGCGAACACTCCGCAAACAGCCCCTGCTTTCTCTCCCTTTAAGATGAATTCCCTGATGACAAGACCGGTGCAGTATCCAATTACAGGGCCGCTTAGAAATGCTAATCCTTCAAACCAGGGATAAATCTGGCTGTCATGAAAAGTCGTAAAATCATGACTGCCGCGAAGAGTCACAAAAAAAGACTCGCCCAGCATGATGGCAATCCAGGATCCGGCTCCGGCATTTATAGCAATCAGAGCGGGCAGCCAGCTGATATTCAGTTCAGCCTGTTCCTTTTCAGTTTTTGTTTTCCCATGGGCAGGGGAGTATGATTTCAATGCAAGGGTCTCGTCGATTCTTCCCCCGATGTTCCATCCGATAATTAATCCCAGTATAAGTCCAGGTCCGCTGACGATAATCAAAGCTGGAGCAATGTGTTTTATGGAAGAGTCCAGTATCGCAGGGTCGATCGCATTGCTGGTGATAATGCCAATCAGTCCACCGCCTATCGAACTAAGGACAGCACCTTTTCTTTTCCCACTTAAGATTAATTTTCCGATTGATTTTCCAGTGTACCAGCCTATGGCGGGACTGCTCGCAACAGCAAGTACCGCCAGTAAAATATATTTGAAAGGAACATACAGGTTGTGGTCTTCCAGGAAGAACGGCGAAAAAATCACCGACATCCATGAACACTGGAGTTCAGTCGTATTAAATTGGATGATCAGTGATCCGAACAGCAGAAATCCCCATGCCCACAATGCAGCCTTTACAGCCAATCGGGAGGGGAGCCTTTCCAAATTGCGGTTTCCTTCCTCCTGCCTTGCTTTCTGGTATTTTTCCTGATCGAATCCCTGCGATTTGAGATTGTACTCGGCTGAATACTCAGCTCCGCAGTCCAGGCATTTTTTCGTATCAAGGTTTTCCCTGCCGCACGGGCATTTCCAGCGCATCGTCAGCTCCTTTAAGATTTACACCATTCTATCACTGATTTGCCATAATATTTAATCTGCGCCGCATTTCCCGCAGCGCTGCCCGAAGCGGCTGACTGAACCGTCGGTGCCGTTGACTATCTCCACAATTTCGCAGCTGTTGGCGCATCCGGACAGATTTGAGTGTTTCAGTGCGACTTTGTCCGGACTGAGCTTTGTCCAGCCCTTGAAAACAGTTCTGCCTGGAACATGCTCCCGGGCCAGCATGGCTGCGCCGATCGCACCCATCAGATGAGGATGCTGCGGTATGATTACATCAGCCTGAAGCTTTTCCTGGAATGCGGTTTTCAGTGCTTTGTTGAGTGCCGTAGCCCCTTGAAACAGGATTTCCTTCCTGATCTTCCTGTTTCTCACCAGGATCGAGAAAAAATTATTCACTACAGCTCTGGCTGCGCCCATGGCTATGTCTGATTTGTCAAAGCCCTGATTCAGCTTTGACACAAGTGAAGACTGGGCAAAAACCCCGCATTTTCCGGAGAGGCTGACCGGATTTCTGCTTTGCAGGGCCAGTTCGCCATAGTCCCTGATGTCTATCCCCAGCCTGTGGGCGATGTTTTCCAGCATGCTGCCTGTGCCTCCTCCGCAGAGCGTGTTCATGGCAAAATCACAGACCCGCCCGTTCTCTATGAAAATGATCTTGCTGTCTTCGCCGCCGATCTCCAGAATTGTACTGACCTCAGGGTGCAAAGACACTGCCGCTTTTGCCTGGGCGATGATCTCTGTGACAAGGGAATCTGCACCGAGAAGGGCTTCCCCGAAATGCCTGCCGCTCCCTGTAATGCCCAGAGCTTTGATTTCAAATGATCTGAATGAATCCAGCGCTCTGAAAGTCGATTCCAGTATCCCTGTGTTGGGCTCATAATGTGATCCTGCCAGATTATTGTCATTGTCCAGCAGAACAACTTTGATGGCGCTGCTGCCGAAATCACAGCCTAAAAACAGCTCTTTTTGTTCATTCATGATCTTCTGTTGTTAATAATCTCTGCAAAGGTTTCGATCCTGGTTTCGACATTGAGAGGCGATAGATTCTCATCGATCTCGAATTTCAGCAGCGGCAGTTTCCGCGCTCTGGCTATGGAATCCACCAAAGGGCTGACTGTAGTTTCAGGCATGCAGGTCAAGGGATAGAGATGGATTATGCCGTGGAATCCCTGCCCTGCGGCAGCGATAGTATTCCTGACGCTTTCAAAGGCGCAGCCTGCGATGGGAGCGTTGAGAAGCTCATGTGCCTCGGCGTCTTCGGCTGTTCTAGGCTGGAGATGGTGTTTTTTCAGGAAATAGTGCGAAAAAAGGGCTGGCGCTGAAGTGGCAATCCCGCAATTCAGAAGTCTTTCCCGCAGGTGATGATTCAGTTCAGGCACGATTGTGGAGTAAGCCTCACCGACCAGAATCACCTTTTTCCGGCCTTGGGAATACTTCATTTCCAGCTTCCGCTCTGCCCTGAGCAGCCTTCTCCAGGCCTTGAAAAGAATGGCCGCGATCTTCAGATTTCCTGGATTGTTCTTCGCCGCATTCCTGATCGAGGAGAGCGGTTTTCTGCGGTCGATCAGCAGCAGATTGCATTCCAGCCCAAGCTCTTTCAAGGTGTGACTGTATAGATTATGGAAATGGCTGAATCTGCAATGTCCCTGGGAGTTGTAGACCAGGATGTTTTTGACTCCTGACTGGATCTGCTCGATGATGGTCCCCAGTGTCACCTTGAAGGGAAAGCAGATCATCTCAGGCGAATGAGCGGAACCGAGAGTGATGGTTTTACTTGTAATTTTTGGGGGCCAGGCTACTTCCCAGCCCAGTTCCTGAAGCTGTCCGGCAATCACCCCGTTGTATACTCCGCAATCAGCAAAGCCGATTTTTTTACCCTGGTCTGTCATGAAGAAATTCTCATTGATAGGCTTTCCTGCAGCTGGACAGGGTTTTTACAGAACCGGTGCTGTCAGAAACGCTCTGTTTTCTCCATTCCATGCCGCCTCCTCAGGGGTCTTTTTGAGTGATGAAGCTCAGATAATTTTCCCGGCTGACAATCTGATATTCAGAGTCGGGATAAGCACTCAGCCAGGCGACTGAGTTTCCCTTTTTTCCGCCTGACCACTTTATTTCATAGGCATGAAGCATTCCCCCGGATTCCTCGACCAGATCAATTTCGTGCTGTTCATAAGTGCGCCAGAAATAGCTGTTGGCCATTATTCCGGTATATTCGCGCCGCTTCATCCTCTCGGTCACAATATAGTTTTCCCATAGCATCCCCGTATCATCGCGGAAATTCAAGGGATTGAAATTGTTGATCAGCGCATTCCTGACCCCGTTATCCAGAAAATAAAATCTGTGGCTCTTAGTGATTTCCTTGCGCAGGTTTCGGCTGAATCCGGTAATCCTGAAAATCACAAAAGTCCGCTCCAGCAGCTCCATGTATCTGTCCACAGTGTTCTTGCTCAGCGAAAGCTGCCTGCCGATCTCAGACAGGGAAACTTCCCGGCCTATCTGAAAAACGATCAACTGGAGCAGCCGGAGTATTTTATCGGAATTTTTGATCCCATCCAGTTCCAGAATGTCTTTGAGCAGGTATGATCCGATCAGTTCCTTCAGAAGCCTTGTTTTGTGTTCATGACTTTTTGCCAGTACGATCTCAGGATATGAACCGAAAACAAGCCTGTCCTCAAGAAGAGCCGCACTTTCAGCCTTAGTCTCCAGTCTGCCGATTTCCAACTGGGCCAGCGGAAACAGCTGCAAGGTGATTTTTCTTCCGGTCAAGGGCTCTCCCGCTTCACGGCAGAGATCAAAAGACGATGACCCGCTGGCGATTACTCTGAGATCCGGGATATGGTCCAGAATGATTTTCAGATTAAGGCCAATACCTTTGATCCTCTGTGCTTCGTCTATTGCCAGAAGCTTGTTGTCCCCCACGAATGATTTCAGTTTTTCAATGGACTGGCTGCTTAAAAATTCCCGTACATAGATGTCGTCGCCATTGACGAACAAGTATTTTTCATCAACTCCCTTCAGAAACTCAGTGATTAACGTGGTTTTTCCGCATCTTCGCGGTCCGTATATCAGAATCGCTTTCTGAGGAGATATCAGCTTTTGGAGATTTGACAATTGTTGTTGGGGAATATACATGTTCGCTCCATTAATCTTAATAAGGTCACTCCATTGACCTTATTATACTTAATTAGGTCAGGGAAATCAACAACATATCGCGGTCAGGAAGCTCTATTCAGGAACTTTTTTTTCAGCTTGTTCCCACCAGCTGCGCCGGCGATCATGCCGATGAACACTCCAGGCCCAGCAGCCGGCAATCAGGGCACCTAAAACAGCGAGCGGTAATCCTCCGGTCCTGACTGCAATGTTTTCCGGGACACCCGGCTTATCATGGGCTTTCTCAGCCCTCCCAATCTGGCGCCGCCACTCCATGGTTCCTCCTCAGGAGTCTTCTTTTCGTCCTTGATTTAATATTCAATGCCGCCACAAATCATTGACAACTGTTTGAACACCAGGCAAAAGACCAGGGAAAACAGCGTCATCAGGACCGGAATGGCAAAATAAGCCACTGTTTTCAGGTCTCCATTCAGAGGCGGCATTCTCTCACTGTTTTTGTCTTCTTCCTTTTCCTCTAGGACCAAGTAGTTTTTTTCGATGGCTGTTCCGGCCTTCCGGCCTAATATCAAACCGATCAACAGGCCTGGCCCTGTGCCGATGAGCAGGGAAAGGTAAAGATCCCCTGTTCCACTTCCTATACGCCCCATTACCATTTTCGCAAGACTGTCGATCAATACAGGCGCAACTTCAGTGCCGGTCAGGAATCCTGCTGCCATGCCAGCACAGCCACCCAGAAAAGTGCATTCATCTCTGCCTGAACGAAGCCTTTTTTCCATAACCATGCCTGCAAGATAACCGATCAGCGGGCAGGTAATGGCTGTAACAAGTGAAAAATAGAAAATGTATCCCATGGTCGAGTAAAAAACCTTAGGTGTATTCGGCAGTCTGATCACAAAAATGGCGATCGGCAATATTCCTGTCAAAAGCGCTGCAACGACAGGAAGACTTGTCCACTGAATGCTCCACTTCTTTTTTGCAGTCGCGACTTCTGCAACTCCGTTGCCTGCGTCATCATGAGAAACATCAGAGACTTTTTCGGGAGGAAGAGCCGCCCCGCAAGCCGGGCAGTTTTCCAGCCCGTCTCTTTGGATCGTGCCGCAACTGGAACATTTGATCATCTGAATTCTCCTGCCTGATCTTTTCATCATGGATCAAGCAATATTTTACTCCTGTTTTGCCAGATAGTCGCTATCACTGTTTGACTTCACACCAGAGTTATGTGCTGTTTCATTACAATTGTTGTCACAATTATGGGGGGAAAAATACACCTTGCTTTCTCTTCCTTATTACCTGGTGGGAAGGCTCCCTGAACTGGCCGCTGAGTTAGTGAAATAGCTTTTTTACTTCCGGGTCATACACCTTTAGATCTATATATTTTTCTCAGGGTGCTTCCAAAAACAGCCCCCGCTATTGACCCTATGATCATTCCTGGTCCAGTCCCGGCTATAAGAGAAAAAACGATATCACCCATTTCATTTCTTACAATACCTTCAATCAGCACAGGGAAAATCGCAGTGCCTGTGAAGAAACCGATGAACAGACCGGCTGTTGCCCCGGTCCTGATGCAGCGCTCACTGCCTTTGCGCAATCCCCGCTCCATTGATCTGCCAGAAAAATAGCCAATCATTGTACAAACCAGTATAGTGAAAAAGTAAAGAAATAATGACAAAGTATCATGGCTGAAATATACTACTCCCATTGCATCTGCTCCACTCAGTAACTTTGAAGCAACCCACAGACAGATCAAGGAGCTGCCACCTCCACAGATCGCACCGGCGATCGAGAGAGGGATTTTGATGTCACTTTTTTTCATGTTCCAGCCTTTTGTCAAAATCAATCCCTAGTCTTGCCTAAATGTTTGCACTGATCCCCCCAATATCGTCTGCTGAGAAGATCTCCGCAAAATCCACCTATTATTGAACCAACTATGATCCCGGGTCCTGTTCCAAAGATAAGGGATGCTCCAATGTCTCCCATCAGAAGCACAGGATAGATTGCAGTCCCAGTCATGAAGCCAACCGCCGCTCCAGCAATAATTCCAATACCTACACAGCTGTCTCTACCAGCTATCAGTTTTTCTTCCATAGTCGCACCCGCGCAAAAACCTATGAGAGGAGTAGTGATTATTGCTAAAACAATAAACCAAGTAAAATTCCCAAAAATTGAGGAGTGCATGTTCGGATCGCTCAATGCTAAAGTACCAATTATAATTAAAGGCCATGACCACAGTGCTGCATAAATCGCTGCTTTGAATGGGAATTTGAGCTTGGAAATGCCGTTTTTATCTCTCCCAGTCTTTTTATTTGGATGCCCCGATTTCTGCTCTGATTCAGCGCAATATGGAGCCCCGCAGAATAAACATTTTTTATTTTCCGGGTTCGCATTTCCGCACTGGCATTTCCACATTACTGTTCACCTTCAATTTTATCTCTATGGCTTGGCTTGCTGGATTTCCGAGGAGATAAAAAAGCGTATTTTTTTCTCAGAATATTTCCTGAAAAAGCCCCAATGATCATCCCCAGGATAACACCAGGCCCGGTCCCTGCTATTAATGAAAAGGCAGCCCCGTTTGCTTCAAAGAGAACAGGAAAAATTGAAGTGCCTGTAAAAAAGCCAACTGCCAGTCCCGCTGCTGCTCCAATGCCTATGCATTGATCGCTACCTCTGAGAAGGTTTCTTTCCATTAATTTACCTGCACAATAACCCATTAAAGGACATATCAAAATTGTTAACGGATCAAACCACAGTAGCTGTGGGTTGTGTGGGTTAAGCAGTCCGGTTCCAATTGCCATTAAAATCCAGGACCAGCAGCCCGCGAAAAAAGCACCTGCAATAGGAAGAGGCAACGGTTTAACTATCTCATCAGACTTGTTTAATGCTTCATAATACTTGCCGCAGCCGCTGCACTTTTCTGTATCAACATTTTCCGCACCGCATTGACATTTCCAGGTCATATACCGGCCTCTCTTTACTCTTCGATTGGCTCTATCAAGATTTTCACATAAGAATCCGCAATGAGATTTCCGATTGGTAGACCGATCAGTGTTCCTATGATTACTCCTGGTCCTGCACCAGCAACTATCATCATATCGATCTGAGGGAAAATCGCGAATCCGATCATGAATCCGATTATAGCTCCCATCTGCGCGCCGATTTTATAGCCAATGCCAGCGGTATCTTTTTTTCCATCGATCGCGTGTATCAGAGTATTTTCTATTTTCATGGCGGCAAGGTAGGACAAGACTACAGGACATATCCAGGAAAAAAAGACATGCATCAAAAGCGATAGTATTTTATCAAAAGATTCCAGCTGTTTGTTTCCAAACAAGACGAATGGGATCATGAAGATTAACAGGAAGATCGGAGCGCAGATTTTCACTGCCTTCATGCGAATAGTCAGAAAACTATTGTTCCTCTGTATAGTGCCATCTTCTTTCTTTAGGTTAAGAATACGATAAAGATCACCTGCTAACACCTGTCCGTGGCACCGCCCAAGCAGACCGCCCAAAATACTGAGGAACAGGCCGAAAATGATAATCATTGTATCGAAATCTTCGTACCAGCGAACATGTTTGTACATCCCACTTTGTAAACTCCAAAGTCTATTGGAAAATAAATCCGTGCCAATTAGTGATAAGAAAAATGCAACAAAGCCATAAACACTTCCCAGAGATTTGCCTTTGTCCTCGAAATCTTTGAAATTAGTAAACTTTGGTATGTTTCTGGTTAAGAGAGTGCTGGTGTACCAGCTGGTCAAAAAAATCACTGAATAGTAGATTACGAAATAATATGTAGGGCATGAAAGCCCTGAGGATCGCCCAAATGTTAAATAATAAACAAAAGTCTGCAGCGGATAAAACCAGGCAAGAGAGTATAAACCTGCCTTGATATGGAATGAACGGATGATTTTTCCCGAATCCAAGAGGTCTCCTTTTATCTTCCAAAACTTATCAGTTATCTACATATTATTTTATCCCTGATTTTACAAAACCGGAACATTTTTGTTAATTTTGAAGTGTGTGAATTGATTGAACCTGGTTGTAATGAAAAGGCCGGAATGAATAAGAAGCAGCAGCCCATAAAATGGAAATGCCTGTGCGGGACCGTCAATGAAGACAGGGAAAAATGCTCGGCCTGCGGTACATTGCATTATGCCAAATTCAATATAAAACCTTTATTTACAATTGAGACGATAGAATTTTTACGATTCAGTGCCTCAGAATACGCTTTTTTCGCGACATTGCCTTTTTTTCTGGTTTTCGGATTTATTTTTCCACTTTACGGCGCATATACGTTTTTCGTTTACTTGATAGCAGAGATTCTGATAGCAATCACAGGCTATTTTGCCGGCAAACAGATAATCAATATTCTGCTGGAAAATCCTCAGCAACGCCATAACTCTTCAGAAATCGGGAAGAAGATTGGTTTTTCATATGGAGCTGTGATCGGCCTTATTACAGGCACAGCTATTTATCCCAGTATTTGTTGGGGTCTTGCTTTTTTTATGTTTGGCTCAGGACCCGGATTGCTTATAGGCATGTGGCTCGGTCGCTGGCTGGGCGGCCTGTTAGCACAGAGCTATGCGGAGAAAATTTATAGCAAATCAGGAAAATTAATCATCAAAGTCAGTGAGAATTACCTGAGTAAGTTAAGAGATAAAAGCACAGAAACCGGATTCGGATTTTCAACTCTGAAATTATCATCAAGCTATTCGATGATTCCATTAATTTTAACTGCTGTGATCCAGTTTCTTTTTTCTTATCTGCTTTTCACCATCATGAGCGAATCCAACGAGTTTCCTATAAGCAGGCAACTTTTGTTATGTGTGCCGGGATTAATTTTATTGATCATCTATCCATTGGAAAAATTGATAATGTGCAGAGTGGGGAATACACAGATCTTTTTTGTTCCGCTAATCATGCTACTATGGAGTCTGCTTGTAGGACTTTCCTGTAATTCCATGCTGATTTTTTACAATCCTGCCAGATTTTTCATTTCTTTCTTGATCAGCAGCAGTTATGGCTTTGTATTGTTTTTTTACAGGCTTTTCAAAGTTTCCAGGATTCAGAACAAATCTGCGCTGTATCTTTCGCTGATAATCAGAGGCATGATCTTTGAACTTGCCAATACTCTTTTAGGCAATGTGCCCATGGGTTCTAACTTATACTATTTCATAACCCAGTATCCTGCTTTCAATCTGATCACGATATCGCATATCATCATCTGCGGAACTCTTACAGGCCTCGCCACAGGCCTGTACCTGCTTCCGAAGATCGTTCTCAAGTCGAACGCCTAGTAAATTGCTGAAAAGGCAGAAAGTTTTTTCCCGCATCTCTTTTACCGGCATTTAGATTGATTTTTCCGCCCGGCATTTCCAGGTCATTTCGTCTCCTCGATTGGATGAGCCTGTTCAAGTCTGTCGGGCCTGATTTTCGGAAGCAGATACATGCCTGTGGCTATGCCGGTCAGGCTCCCGAATACTATATCTGAGACCAGGTTGAAGACATTTTGAGCCGGATATTGCACTAAGTAGTAATGCAGGGAAATTCCCATGGGAATATAACTCGCCAGGGAAAGCACAAGATTAAAGGTAATTCCTCTGATGATCAGGGAACGATAAATTCCTGCATCTGAAAGGTCAGGTTGGCTGAAGAGGCCGCAGTAAAGAATGAGATAACAGAAAAAACTCCTGCCTGCAAAAAAGATTAAGAAATAGATAATGTTGGAAAAGAGGGTACCTGAACTGTATGAGAAGCCGATAAAGATGCACCAATACAGCATGAGCTTTTTCAGGGAAGAACTGTTTAATCCTGGAATCATCACCCTGTTTGTTTCGAATATAATGACTGCAAAAGGGATCAGGTATTTCAAGGAAAAGACCAGTTGCTTTGAGAGTGAGAATTCTCCGGAAGAATCTATGTTTTTAAACACAATAAACGAAAATGCCAGTTGCAGGGCGGCAGCCAGGATCAGCGGCATGGTCGAATACCTGGCAGACAGGTTTGCTGCAGATAATTCACAACCTGAAAAATGTTTTCCTCCTGCCTGGCCGTAGATCTCTGAAGAAGCTATCCTCTCCGCATAACTGTATCGGATGAGTTTCCCTGAAACCGCGCCTATGATCAGCCCTGCGATAATTCCCGGACCTGTTCCGAGAATGATGGCAAACATGACGTCATCCATCCTGCCGCTGCTGATGCCTGTAAGCAAAGCCGGGAAAACCGCTGTACCTGTGAAGAAGCCGATACCCGCTCCAGCCAAAGTTCCGATACCAACGCAATTGTCGATACCTGACAGCAGTTTTTTCTCCATTTCCCGCCCAGCATAAAATCCTATCATGGGATTGATCATCAGGCTTAGAATCACAAACCAGTAGAAATCGCTCGATTGAATAAAATCCGTGAATGCGAGTTCGCCAAAAAAAAGAACACTCCAGGATAATATTGTGGCGTATAACGTGGCTGCGACCGGAAGAGGAATTCTGAGACAACTGTTTTTCATGTTCCTGCCTTTTAAACTTGTTCACAGATTCCACTGTAACTCTACATAATATTTTATCCGCGATTTTGCAAAATAGGAATTTTTTTGTTAATTTTAGATCAACAATATCTAATGGAGTGTGAAACGATGAAACCGGTATGCCAGGCGTATGTAAAGAACATCAGACTCATCGGTGCCCTGATGTCTATCATCCCAACTGTGGCCACTTCGATTTACATTCTTTTCAACTGCAGATTCAGGCCTGTTTATTTGCTGCGCCTGCTGCTTTCCCTCGGATTCGGCGGCCTGGCCGGCGCCATGTCCAATGAGATGGCTGTCAAGGCCTGGCTCAAGCTGATCAAGGAAAAAAACCTGGAAAAAGCAGTGAAACAGGGAGCTGTGGGCGGCCTGCTGGCAGGGATCACCACTGCCATTGTCCCGCCGCTGACAGGATTCATTTCATCCAGCAATCCGGATAAAGCCAATAAAATACTCGTGTCCTCAGTATTTTCAGGAGCAGTAATCGGAACCCTGTTCGGCTCATTTCTCGGCTACATGGGCTTCAAGTACATGCTGGACGACAGCGAAGAGTAATTAGAAACTTAAATTTATTAAGCAAATTTTCGTGGTGTGCAGCCAGATGTTGTGCATACTCTTTGATTGGTGGCGGGTCCTGTCCTGTGGCAACTTTTTTCCTCCTTCGCTTCGCTCAGTGCGCCAAAAAGTTGCCACTGGCCACCCCACATGGATTTCAGCAGATAAATCGGGAAAATTTGCTGAAGCTAGACTGCTGGCTTGCGGGCGGCGATGATGTCGATCATCCCGCTGAAACTGCCGGTGATCCTGACATCTCTGAATCCGCTTTTTTCCAGGAAAACCGGGATTTTTCCCGCGAAATTGTCCCTGGAATTGAATTCCACTCCTGTCAGGATATTGCCCCAGAGTTTGCGTATGTACCAGGCACTTATTTTCCCGGAAATGCCCACCGGCTTCCCAAACTCCGCAATGCTGACCATTCCTCCTGGTTTCAGCACGCGGAAGAATTCATTGAACAGCTTGAGCTTGCCTTCCCTTGAGATCTGATGCGTCACCAGGCTCAGCACTATCGCGTCAATAGAGGAATCACGGACCGGCAGTTCGGGCGTCTCAGCCACCTGCACAAAAGCCATGAGTTTGTGCTTGATCTTCTTGCCCACAGCCACTTCCAGCATGCCGAAGCCTGGGTCGCAGCCTATGTATGTGCCGCTGAAATCCGAATTTGCAAGGATATACTCCAGCATCAGCCCTGTGCCGCAGCCATAGTCAAGCAGTGTCCCGCCTGAGAGCCCTGGCAGATTATCGAGCAGCGCTTGTCTGAACTTTTTGTATTTCCACAGCCAGTGCAGCTTCATGCCTATGTCATAATATCTGGCCTGATCTTCGTGCCTGCGGTTCACAAGCTTCATTGTCCGGCCCTCCATGACGTATTTTTTATACAAAAAAGGATGCGCTGCGATCCAGGAGGCAAACCCGCCTGCCAGCACCACAACTTCTGAAAATCCCAGTTTTCTGAGCAGAAAGCTGCTCCTGTAGGCGTCTGCTCCGTATTCGCAGAGCAGCACTATTTTCCTGTCTCTTGGAAAGCGGGCAGACTCCTCTTCCAGTTTGAAAATGTCTGCCTTGTCCGCCATTGGCAGCATGCCGCTGAGAGCCCGCTGGAAACCGTATCTCAGGTCCACAATGTAATAATCGCTGTTGATCAGTATGGTTTCATCAAGCGCAACAGGACTTAACAGAGTGGTTTCAGTGTTGTCCTCCTGCAGGATCTTTTTCAAGCGCTTCAGGCAGTATTTCAGCTCATCCGGAGTTGTGTATTTCCCGAGGCTGAATCTTAGTGAGCTCCTGGCTTCATCTTCGCTTAGCCCGATGGCTGTGAGAACGTGTGATATGTCCTTCTTGCCCTCTGAGCAGGCAGATCCCATGGAGACGGAGATTCCATAATAATCCAGTAAGGACAGCAGTTTGCGGTTGTCGAAGCCGGGAAACCGGATGTTCATAGTTCCAGGAACTCTTTCCCTTGCTGATCCGTTCAGGGTGGCGGCAGGATGGAATTTGCGGATGTTTCTAAGAAAGTATGCGCTGAGTGCCTTCTGCCTGGGAATGTCAGCCAGACTGTTTTCAGAGACAATGCGGCAGGCTTCCCCGAATCCGATGATCCCGCTGAAATTCTCTGTCCCACCGCGCAGCAGACTTTCCTGATGCCCGCCGTGCAGGAGAGGGGTGAACTGCCTGCGGTTCCTGATGTACAGGGCTCCGCACCCCTTGGGTCCATGTATCTTATGGGCTGAGAAAGTAAGGAAATCCACGCCGGTTTTCCGGACATCCACCTGGATCTTCCCCACAGCTTGTACTGCATCTGTGTGGAACAGTGCTCCGTGACTGTGCGCTATTTCCACTAGCCTGGCTATATCCTGGATCGTGCCGATCTCATTGTTCACCGTCATGACCGAAACCAGGGCAGTGTCATTCGTAATTACTGCCTCAAGCGCCTCAGGCCTGATGATTCCATCCCTGTCCGGCGCCAGGAACACTACTTCAGTGCCCCTGCGCTCCAGAAATTTGCAGGTGTCGAAGATCGAGGCATGTTCGAATTGACTGGTAATGATTTTCCCGGGCATGGCAGCTGCAATCCCTTTGATGACCGCGTTGTTGGCTTCTGAGCCGCCGGAAGTGAACAGCACCTGCTCAGGAGAAGCATTGATCAGGCGCGAGACATGGACCCTGGCCTCTTCCATCAGGCTCCTGCTCATCCTGCCTGTGGCGTGCAGAGAGGAGGGATTGCCGAAGCAATCAAGGCTTTCCCTGACCGCCTTTTTCACCTGCGGATCGAGCGGAGTGGTGGCATTGTAGTCGAGATACACTTTGCGCCTGAAAATCATGTGCCTCTCCTTTGGAGATTGTTGAAAACGCAGCAGGGATATGAGCCTGACCCGTTTATCTGATACTGGGTGCAGCATTTCATGGCTCTGCTGAGGTCGAAATTATGGCGGTCCATGAAATGATGGATGAAAATGGATTTCACATGGCTGCCTGCAATGGAAAAAAGCCTGCCTGCCTCGCAGGAAGATTCCCCGTCGACTTCGCAGATGATTTTTTTGATCGTGGCAAGAATTTTCTGCGACTCAGGCTGAATTCCTGAAGAAGACCAGAGATCATAAATGCATTCCCTGATCTTTTCGTATGTCTCAAGTTCGAATCCGGCCATTGCCCTGTTCTTGATCAGGTCCAGATAATCGTCTGCCTTGGCCAGGCGGTTGAGAGGTATGAATTCGCCCTGGCCGAGCTTCAGCAGATATGTGAGTGAAAAGCAGGCAGGATGCGAGCAGGGCAGAGAGACTATGTCTTCCTCCCTGATCATTCCCCTGGAACCTGCGGCAATTTCCGCGATCACTTCCTGGATTGTGGTCACATCCTGAAAATCGTATTTCACTCCCGGATTCGCGAAAGACAGGGGCTGGAACATGATCGAGCGCAGAAAGTCCTTTTGCAGAAAGAATTCCAGCACTTGAGAGATACCTTTGAGATTGGCATTTCTGGCCACTGTCATCACCAGCGAGGAAGGGGCGTTCCTCTTTTCCAGCATTTCCAGGATCTTCAGCTTTTCGTCGAGCAGGTTTTCACCGCGTAAAGCCTGATAATAAGCGTCCGAAAACCCGTCGAACTGCAGGGAAATGAAAATATTCCGGCGCAACAGCTCAGCGAGCAGCTCCGGCTTTTTTAAAAACAGCCTGCCGTTCGTGCTGATGGATACACCCAGGATTTCCTGGCGCAGGGCAATGTCAAGCAGCTCAGTAAGCTGAGGATGCAGAGTCGGCTCGCCTCCGCTCAGGTTGATCAGCTCGAGATTTCCTTCAGTCCTGACCAGCCGCTCGATTATTTTCTTGAATTCAGCTGGTTCCATAAAGAATGAGCTGCGGTTGTCTGCTATGCAGATCGGGCATTTGAAATTGCAGTGATCAGTGATCTCAATGATCGGCAGGCAGGTGTGCTGCTGATGCTCGTTGCAGAGCCCGCAACTGTCCGGGCAGCCCTGATATTTTTTTTCGAATTCCAGCGGATAGAGGGCCGGCTTGTTGATGCGCAGATTCCTGAGATAGGTTTCCCTGTCCCTGTAGATCAGGGCCAGGGATTCGCCATGTACAGGGCAATGCTTGAGAAGATATACGCAGTCGTTTTCAAACACGATTTTAGCCTGAACGATTTTCCCGCATTCAGGGCAGAGGCTGCGCGTGATTTTAAAGTATTCGTAGTCCATGAGTCCTCACCTGCAATCACCTAATTCGGCAAATTTTAGTGATGTGCAGCCAAAAGTTGTGCCAGATCATTGCTTTGTGGCGGGTCCTGTCCTGGCATCTGAAGCTGTTGAAAAACCCTCCGGGTTTTGTTACAGCTTCGGACACCCGGCCACCCCACAAAAGATACTGCGGATTGATAAGGAAAATTTGCCATTCTAACGTCAGTCATCATTTTCTGCCAGCACCTCTGCCAGCGGCCTGGCCGGATTACCGACTACCGTTGTTCCGGGTGCTACGTCGTTCAACACCACAGCGCCAATCCCGGTCACCGCATTGTCGCCGACAGTCACTCCCCCGCGGATGATTGTGCCTCCGCCGATCACCGCGTTCTTCCCGATTTTGACCCTGCCGATGCGCAGACTGCTGTGTGTCATCTCGTGAGTGGCGATCTGCACACCCAGGCCGATCAGGGCATTGTCATCAATGCTGACCAGTTCTGGAAAGGACGGCTCAATCGAAACCCAGACCGCGAATTCCACGTTTTTCCCGATCTTTACGCCCATCAGCCTGAAGATAAAGGTTTTGAGATCAGATGTGGGCGCCACAAAGGCCAGCATGCTGAGAAAATAATTTTTCAGCAGCCGCACCCGCTTCGCAGGAGTCGGCCAGCACAGGCAGCAGAATCTGTTTTCGCGGAAATTGGCCGCAGGCCCCTTGATCTTTACAAAAGGGTCATCGCTTTTCAGAAAATCCCTGATTTTTTTCCCTGAAGTTTTCAGATAATCGTCCATTTTTCAGTCCTTTTTCCAGAACCGCTCGTCATGCATGCGGTAAAAAAGATTGTAACTGCAGGCAGGAGTGAAAGAGCCGTCAGTGTCAGGCACCAGGTCGCCGCAGCGCACTATCCTGGAGAGGTCGAAATTGTCCTCATCCATGTGCGAATGGATGTAGATGTTTTTGATGCATTTCTCAGCTTCTTTCTGGCGCTCGAATTCGGACAGCCTCTTTTCCGGAAACAGTCGTAAAATCATGTCCCTGAGTATTTTCAGGATCTTGTCTGCTTCAGGAAAGGTGTCTCTGTTGGCATAAATTTCCCCGATCTTGGAGTTCAGCAGTTCCTGGAACGATTCGTCAGGCCTGATCAGGTAGCCGCTGCCCAGCAGTCTGCGGTATTCCTCATTAGAAAACAACCGCTTCAGCGGAAAAGTGCCGGCCTGGCCATGGAAGAAATAGCAGACTGAATAGCACAGAGGATGCGAACCCGGCAGGGGCGTGAAATCATCTGGAGTAAACACATCCGGCATTGCGGAGCAGATGTTTCCTATCACTTCGTCAATCGGCAGATGCTCCCTCGGCCCGAAGTCCTTTCCACCGAAGCCTGTATAGGTCATATTCTGGATGGAGAGATTGCGGATAAAATCGTGGCTCAGGCAGAATTTCAGGACATCCCCGATTTCTCTGTCATTCAGATTCTTGATTGAGACATTGAGAAGAGTGGTGTTGACTCCGTGTTTTTCCAGGTTTTCCAAGGCTTTCATCTTCTGATCAAGTATGTCCTGGCCGTGTATTTTCGCAGTAGTTTCGTGATTGAATGAATTGAAGGAGAGTATCACGTAAATACCGTATTCCGATAGTTTCTGCACCAGGCTTTCGTCCTGGGCCAGGGTCAGGCCATTGGAATTCAGGGTCACCCTGCCGATCTCAGGCCTTCTGCACAGGTCGAGCAGATCGAAAAGCTGCGGATGCAGGGTAGGCTCGCCCCCGGTAATGTTGATCAGATCCACTTTGCCTTGCGCCAAAACGATATTTTCGATAATCTTCCCGAACTCTTCTTTGCTCATGAAATACTTTATGTCATTGCGGTTATAGGTGAAACAGATGGGGCAGTCCAGGTTGCAGGCATTGGTGATGGAAAAAACGGGAAGATTCAGGCCTTTTTCATGCCAGGCGCAGAGCCCGCAATCAAAGGGGCAGACTTTGTCGATTTTTCTTGCCACTGCTTTCGGTCTGTCTGTGACCTGCCGGGATTCTATCACTTTCAGATACCATCCTGCGTCTCTGGCAAGCATGGACTCGCTTTCTCCGTGCTCAGGGCAGATATTCCTTTGATATACGCTTCCGTCCCTGACAATGATCTGGCTGTCCACTATTTTCCGGCATTTGCGGCACATACCCTGAGTCAGGTCCAGAAATCTGTATGATCTGAGTGCCCTTCCGTCTTTTTTCACAGGAATTTGGCCTTTTCACAGAGTGATCTGAAATTCTGCCTGGCTTCGTCAGGGTCATTGAGTTCCTGCAGGGGCAGGTTGCAATACAGGCAGCGGCTGCATTCGGCAACTACACTGTCATTGATGAGTACTCTGCTGCTCACTACTCCGCCTTCTTCATTGTGATTGATCAGCTCCGCCTCCAGGGAAAGCAGAGACCCGCAACTGGCGTCTCCGCCAAACCTGACCAGGTCCATGCCTGTGATTAAAGGCTGGAATTTGAAATCATGGGTGTACTGGATCAGCCAGGAGGAAAGCTGAGCCATGGCTTCCAGCAGAAATACAATCGGAAAATTCCCTTCTTCGCTGTAAGGGGATGAAAGGAAACATTCTTCATAGGAGACTGCTTTTTTTCCCCGAATTGATCTGCCTGAACTCACTTCTGTGATTGAATCAACGAACAGGAAGCGCAATTCAGATTCCTCCGTCTGCAAAGAGATTCTGTGAATTGACGTAGCTGCCCTTGTCGGAAGCCACGAAAGCAACCAGTTCAGCGACCTCGGCAGGCTTACCCGGCCTGCCTGCCATGCAGTATTTCAGATATTCCTGATACTGCTTCTCAGGCACATTCTTGCCGATCCCGCTGTCCAGCATGCCCGGCACTATGTTGTTTACCCGGATGTTGTATCTGGCGAGTTCGCGCGACAGGGCCAAAGTGAATCCGCTGATCGCAGCCTTGGCTGCTGCGTAATGCACAGGCACTTCCAGCAGCCTGTGGCCTGCCAGCGAACCGATATTCACAATCGATCCTGATTTGCGCCTGATCATGCCGCGCACCACTTCCTTTGTGACCAGGAAATAGCCTTTCACATTCACGTCCATGATCCTGTCCCAGTCTTCCTCTTCGATCAGGGGAAAAGGCATCACCTGGGTGACTCCTGCATTGTTCACCAGTATGTCGACTCCGCCCAGCTCTTTCTCAGCCATTCCTGCCATTTCACGGATCGCAGCAGAATCAAGCAGGGAGAGCTTGAAAGGTATGACTCTGCAATCGTATTTTTTCAGGTTTTCAATAATAGTCTGCGCCTTTTTTTCGTTCTGATGATAGGTGAAGACAAAAGATGCGCCTTCGCGGGCAAACACCTCACAGATCAGTTCGCCCAGGGCTCCGGTCCCGCCTGTGATCACAGCCCGTTTGTCCTTGAGTATCATGAGGCCTTATCTTCTGATTCGAGTTTTTCGGCCACAATGCGCAAAAAGGTCCTGGGAGTAAAGAGAGTGGGAATATCGCTCGCCCTCATGCCTGGCTTGAATTTATCCGCCGCCACTTCCGGCATCTGTTCCCTGAGTTTTTCCAGCGCTGCAGCAGACAGAATCCCGTCCTGCTCGAATTCTTCGTCAGTCAGGGTTTTTCTCGCCTTGTTTTCCATTTCCCCGCGGGAAAGCCTGATTTTGAAAGTCTGTTCCAGCCTGAAAACCAGGTCCAGCAGGTCCAGGGATTCTGCGCCCAGGTCATTGACCAGGGAACTGTCAAGCTCGATTTTTTTCCGGTCAACTCCCAGCGCAGTCACCAGGCAGTCTTTGACTTTTTCCATGATTTCGCTGTCTTGCATTTATTCACCTCAGAAAGCTTTGCTTACATGAAAATCAGCCTGTATTTCGCTGTTCCCACAGACAGACTCCTGCTCCGGTCGTTTCGTCCTGCATCCAGTGCCGGCTGCAGGACTTCACTTATCTGCGGCTGCGCGCACCTCAGCATCCTGCTTCGGTGGGATTCTACCACAAGCCAGGTTTTCAGCAACGCCTTTGAACTCCTCCGCAGGAGCCAGTCTGTGGGCATGAATACTCGGCAAATTTTACGCACGACTTCTGGCTGCACACCACCAAAATTTGCCCTCATTCATTATTTTATCACAAAAATCTTGTCCAGTTCTTTTTTGCGGGGTATTGCAGGTTCCTCGGCAGGATAACCCACAGGGATCAGGGCTGCCAGAAAATACGGTTCCTTCAACCCAATGTAACCGGATATCTCCCGGGCTGCGATCAGAGGCCCAGTCATCCAGCAGGCACCAAGACCTGATGCGTGAAGCATAAGCAGCAGATTCTGGATTGCTGCGGAAACGCTGCACAGTTCCGGATTTACAGTCTGGACTAGCTGCAGTTCAGTCGGCAGGAAATAATTCAGGTAATTGGCTTCTTTGCAGGCAACAGCGATCAATCCAGGCGCATGCCGGAAAAAGCTGAAATAGGTGGCATAACGCGAATATTCCCCTCGCTTTTCCTGGTCCTCTATTTTCTGGCTCAGCTTGTTTACAGCAGCTTCCACAAGATCCGCAAGTGCAGAGATTTTCGTAGCATCTTCCAGATAGATAAACCGCCAGGGCTGTGAATTGCTGTTTGACGGCGCAGCCACTGCCGCCTCCACAGCCAGTTTGATCAGCTCAAGGGGTGGCTTGTCAGGCTTGAACTTGCGCACACTCCTGCGACTTTTCATAAGTTCAGTCAAAACATTTTTATAAATCATGATTTATCTCTTTTTTAACGTGTCTTGTGTTTGTTTTGCGAACTCTTGCTTTTTTTTCGTGCCTTTCGAATTCTTCCATAGCGAGTCTCGGCCCTACTATGCTACCGATTATCAACCCAAGTAAAATACCAGGGCCTGTTCCGAAAATTATGGACTCAGATATAGACTGCATATCATGAGTTAAAATTCCCATTACAAGAACTGGGCAGATTGCAGTTCCTACAATTCCCCCGATCAGCATGCCATGCGACATACCAATTACAAGTCCGAAAAAAATGGAACTCTTCTTCTTGTTTAGTATTTTATTCCTAACTGCAATAAGTATTTCCCATCCAGCAAAATATCCGAAAATAGGGCAGAAAATTAATGCACCTATAATTGATATGATAGGGATAGCATCGTTCCCTAAATCCATATCCAAGGTTTTCATAACAACATATCCGATACATAAAAATGGATACGTAATCGAAATTACTGTCATCATGCAATCAACTGCAAGATTTACACCATGGTTCCGCTTCGATTGACTGATTTGCTGGTTTTTACTCATTTTATTCCCTAGATCCCGATAATCTTATGGCTTCTTGCTTTGCTAATATTGGCCCTACAAAAATGCCGATTATCAACCCTATCAACATGCCAGGACCGGTTCCAACGAATGTACAAAATGAAAGATTTTCCCAAACTACGTCAAAATTCAAAGAAAATATTTTGATGAATGCGACTGGCGCTATTACAGTTCCGATTATTCCACCAATCAGAACTCCAAAGACAATTCCATGTTTTATACCAATTATTGAATATCCTTTTTTTTGATTTTTAATATCGTCATTTACTGCTGAATAGATTTTTCTTACGACATGTATGCCGATGTAATGGCAGACAAGAAATGCAATGTAAAAAGACATTGCGCGTGCAATAATGTGTCTGTTTCCGTAAAACATCTGGTTAATGAAATATCCAAAAAACAAGCATAACCCAGAAATTCCATCCACTGTCCGCAGATTATCTGGCCAATAGTTCTGCTGTTTCTTCAGACAAACTGTTTTTTCTTGCCTGTTTTCATCCATTTTCATCACCATGATCTGCGATAAGTTTCTGCTTTCTCTTGAGTTCTTTACTTTCCAGAAGCCGTCCGACGATACTGCCGATGACCATCCCAATTACCAGCCCAGGGCCGGTACCTAAAACAATCGCGCCTGACAACATTGAGTAGTTTAATGTTGCAACTCCCATTACTAGTACCGGACAGATTGCAGTGCCCACTATGCCACCTATCAGCAATCCAAACATTGAACCGTAACTTTGACCATTGTGTTCATCTTCCTGCTCGATGTTTGCCTTTTTGCTCCAAACAGCAGCGGAAATTTTTTTACCAGTCAGAAATCCCAGTGCAGGACAAAGTATAAATGCGGCCAGAAGAGATAGAACTGGAACAGCCTTGTTTCCTACATCCATATCCATGCCTGCCATGATCGAATATCCGATAACCAAGATGGGATAAGTGATAAAAATCACAACAGTCATGCAAAATACGGCTAGACTTTCATTTTCTTCGTGCTGTGACTGTGTAACAGGCTGTTTCTCAACCACATTAAGGGAATGTTTTTCGTCCATTATATTTCCTGCTTTTTTCGTGTCCAAAGCTTCTTGATTATCAATACACAATCCCGAATCCGCCATCAATGGAGATCACCTGTCCTGTGATGTAATCAGAGTCAGGGCCGGACAGGAAAGCCACCAGTTTCGCGACTTCTTCAGGGGAACCGAGCCGCTTCAGGAGTATCTTTTCCATGATTTTTTCCTTATTCCTGGCAAGAACTTCCCTGCTCATCTCGGTTTCTACAACTCCCGGAGCAACTGCATTCACAGTGATATTTTTTACGGCAAGCTCCACTGCAAGAGCCCTGGTGAGCGACTCTATCCCGCCTTTGCTGGCTATGTAATTGGCCTGACCACGGCCGCCTTTCTGGGCGAGCACTGACGACAGGTTGATGATCTTGCCTGATTTCTGGATCACCATGAATTTGGCAGCCGCACGGGACATGTTGAAAGTTCCTGTCAGATTTGTGTCCAGCACATCCTGCCATTCCTTTGAACTCATGCCCACAAAGCTGTATTCCCTCGTTATTCCCGCATTGTTCACCAGAATGTCGATCTTCCCGAAAGCCTGGAAAACCTCTTCTGCTGCTTTCCCGCAATCTTCCTCTTTCCTGATGTCGCATCTGATTTTCAGGGCGCGTCTCCCGCATTCCCTGATCAATTCACAGGCAGCTTCTGCCTGATCGTCTTCCTTGAGATAAGCGATCGCTACATCTGCTCCCTGGGCCGCCAGTTCCCTGGCAATGGCCAGACCTATGCCCCGGCCGCCGCCTGTAACCAGTGCGATTTTATCAATGAGTTTCATTTTTCCTCCCAGCGCTTGAGAATCAGGCAGGCATTCTGGCCGCCGAAACCGAAAGAATTCTTGAGAATGTATCTGCCGTTCCAAGCTCTGGATTGATTCGGCACATAATCCAGGTCGCATTCAGGGTCAGGATGCTCGTAATTGATCGTTGGATGAATCCTGTTGTGAATGAATCCGGTCAGGCTGGAAATAGTTTCCACTGCGCCTGCTGCAGCGATCAGATGCCCGATCATGGATTTAGTGGAACTGACCGGGATTTTTCCAGCTGACTCTCCAAAGACTTTTTTGATGGCCAGAGTTTCCATCACATCGTTCTTGGGAGTGGAAGTGCCGTGGGCATTGATGTATCCGATATCAGCAGGTTCAATGGCTGCGTCCCTGAGCGCCTGGCGCATGGAAAGCGCCGCTCCTTCGCCGCCCGGGTCAGGGTCAGTGGCGCGGTAGGCATCGAGCGAACTGCCGTAACCGATGATTTCCCCGTAAATCTTCGCCTTCCGGTTCAAAGCGGATTCCAACTCCTCCAGTACTATGACTCCGGCACCTTCTCCAAGCACTGCTCCATCACGCCTGCGATCAAACGGCCTGCAGGCTTTTGCACCAAGCTCATTCTTCTGTGAAAGCGCGCCCAGCAGGCTGAATCCGCCGATACCGAGAGGATTGAGCATGGAGTCAAACCCTCCTGCAAACATAAGCTTCACATCGCCTCTCCTGATTTTACGGAAAGAATGGCCGATGGCCTGAGTGCCTGCGGCGCAGGCAGAGCAGTTCAGGAAGCAGGGGCCTGACAGCCTGAATTTCCGGATCAGGTAGCGGCTCAAAGTATCCAGGGGAATCTGAATCGACTGTCCTGGCTGGGAATAACGCCTGAAAAATTCGGCATAGCGGATTTTTTCCTCGCAATTGAACACTACCTTTTCCAGAGGCAGCATTTCCAGGCTTACACCCAGGTTAAGCCCTCCGTCGATCTCCCCGGTAAAACCGGCATCCTGATATGCCTGCAGAAATGCGGAATATCCGAAACCGATCTTGTCATCGCCAGTGTCAGCCAGTTCTGAGACTGCTTCAGGAATCAGCTTTCTGTTTTTTACTTCTCCGCCGATCCTGACCGGGATTGTGCTGGCATTGAAGTGCTTGAGCATACTGATCCCGGAACGTCCTGCAAGAAGAGACGAGAAGTGTTCGACCTTATCTCCGCCGACAGGGGAAACAACTCCCAGTCCTGTTATCACCACCCTGTTCATGGACATCTCCGCAATATAAAACAGGTTTTGGGGTTCCCGCCGGAAAAAGCAGTACATAGGACTGTATCGATCTTTTTTTTCTGCAGGTTTCTTCCAGCTAAATTTAGATTTAGATCAGTATCGATTTCAGCAGGATCGAATCCCGGGGGTATAGTCTGTTCGTTCAGCATCAAGGCACTGCCCGCCAGATCAAAGGTTCCTGCTCCGGCAATAAAATCCCCGGTGTATCCCTTTACTGAGCAGACTTGAGGATTGTTACTTCCGAAAACTTCAGTGATCGCGGCAGCTTCTGCAGCATCTCCGCAAGGATCAGAGCAGGCGCCAGATAGTATGCAGTCGATTTCTCCGGGTTTCAATCCTGCCTTATTCAGGGCGCTGTTCAGCGTATTCACAAGATATAGTGGTTTCCTTGGAATAAACCCTGAGTCCAGATCGTTTTCGGTGCTGGCTCCGATGAGTTCAGCATAAACTTTTGCCTTTCTACGTTGTGCGTTCTCCAGGTTTTCGAGCATCAGACATGCACCGCCTTCTGAAACAATCATTCCTTTCCTGTGCGTACCGAATGGTTTGGATGCGGAAGCATTCTGGTTGATCAGACCGAAAGATTTCAGAGTCATGAAGCCGGTAAAGCTGACCTTGGCATCAACACCACCAGCAATAGCTGACTCCAGTTGTCCGGATTCAATATCAAGAAATGCTTCGCTGATGCTTTGCAGTACCTGCCCGCCAAATGAATTGAATACCAGATTCTGGCCCCTGATCCCGAGCAGGATGGAAATGAAGCAGGCAGGCATGTTTAGCAGGGTCTTGAAAGAAAGCAGTGGATCGCACTTGGGCAGGGCATTGCTTCCGAATCGCTCAAGATCCATCCTGCCGTCCCTTGTGGAGTTCCCGGCAATGGAGAGTATTTCTTCAATCTCTACTGAGGTGATGCCTGTGCCAAGATAAATGCCGATCGACTCAGGCGGAACTTCTTTAACAGCCAGGCCTGAGTCGGATGCTGCTTCCAGAGCGGTCACCACAGACATCTGCATTTCGCGATTCATGTATTTGAGAAGCTTGCGCTGGGAAATGTACTTTTCCGGTTCAAAACAGGTCAGTTTCCCGCCTGTATGGAACGGTATGCCGTATTTTTCAGGAAAATCCAATTCACCGTATGCAGTCTTGCCGGCGAGGAGTGAGCTCCAGTTGATCTCTCTGCCGACTCCATACGGGCTGATCATGCCGATCCCTGTGACAGCGACCCGCCTTTTCAAGCCTTTTGTATACCTTTCAGCCAGAATTCCTCGATCTTTTTTCTTTTTTCTTCCAGTGCAGGATCGTGGAAGCTTCTGAATACAAAGATCATGTCAGACTCGGCAGACACCCTGTTTCCGGCCAGAGCCTTTACCTTCACTTTACCCGAATCCTCATGCAGAGACTGGATCTCGGTCTTGAGGACCAGAACATCCCCAGGTTCGACAACATGTCTGAATTTGGTTTTTTCCATCATTGTCAGAAAAGCCTTGATTGAGATCTTGAATTCGGACTCCACCGACTTTTCCAGCAGCAGCCCGGATAATTGCGCCAAAGCTTCCAGGATCAGGACGCCCGGCATGATCGGGTGCCGTGGAAAATGATCTGTGAAAAAATCCTCGCTCAAGGTCACATTTTTGATACCCTGGGCGGATTTGCCGATATTGAACTCAGTTATTCTATCCATCAGGTAGAATCGCATATGTCACTAATAATATGGTTTTTTCTTTCGGTTGTCTATCTGACTGAAGAGCAGTTCACTTTGCTCTCGCCACAGGCAGTTCAGCCCAGGAAGTGGTGTATGAAGGCGAGCGCCTCTGCTGCTTCATTTTCCAGGCCCGTTTGATGCCTGTGGACGCGAAGCGCACTGTATCCCGGCCGAGTTTTTTATTGAGCCTGTCCATGGTTTCCATCAGTCTCAGTTTTTCGGGTGAACTCCCCTGCGGCTCGAACAGGTCCTGCTGCACAGCATTTTCCGGACAGATCTCTGAGAGGATCACGCCTGCCCTTTTGTAAGGAAAATCCGGCCGGAAAATCTTCCGAAGTCCGATCTCAGCTTCGGCTAAAAGATCCGGCGTGAACGAGGAAGGTTCCAGCAGGCCTCTGGTGCAGGCATTGGAATAGTAATTGTCCTTGAAACGGTTGGTGGAGATGAAAACTGTGATGAATCCGGCTACAGACTTCTGCTGCCTGAGCTTTTCCGCAGCTCTGGCAGTATGGCAGGCAATCGCTTCGCGCAGTTCGCAAAGTTCGATCGCGCAGCGGCCGAAAGTGCGGGAGACGCAGATGCCCTTTTTGGCGTGCGGAGTATGGTCCAGAGCGATGCAGGAAATTCCCCGCAGTTCATACACTGTACGTAAACCGACTACTCCCATGTGCTTTTTGATCCAGCCGTCGCGGCTGTCCCGCAACTGTCGTGCATTATGGACTCGATTACGTTTCAGCAGTTCTTCGAATCTGCGGCCTATACCCCAGACAGAACCGACATCAGCCTTTTCCAGAATCTGATCCAGGTCACTGCGGTCCAGCAGATTAAAAACCCCTCTCAAAACAGGATTCTTTTTGGCGAACTTGCTGGCAAGCTTGGCCAGGGTCTTGGTAGTCGCGATCCCGATCGAAACCGGAATCCCGGTCCATTTCAGCACGGTTTCGCGCATCCGCAATCCGTATTCAGTGAGGTTCAGCCCGAAACCCTCGAACCCCAGAAAGGCCTCATCGATCGAATAGATCTCGACTTCAGGGCTGAAACGGCGCAGAGTGCTCATCACACGCTGCGAAAGATCAGCGTATAGCGGATAATTGGAAGAGAGCAATCTGACATCGTGTTTTTTCAGCAGCTGGTCGAATTCAAAAACCGGATAACCCAGGCCCAGCCCAAGTGCTTTTGCTTCTGCCGAAGCTGCCACAATGCAGCCGTCGTTGTTGGAAAGCACTGCCACCGGCTTTCCCCGCAAGGCAGGGTTGAACACCCGTTCGCACGAGGCATAGAAGTTATTGCAGTCCACAAGGGCGTATATTTTATTCATGCCTGATGGATCGAATACGTCACGACTCCCCAGATCTCGCAGTTTGAATCCGGCTTGACCGGGATCGGGGCATATTTCGGGTTTTCAGGCAGGAGATAATGTTTTCCTTCCGCACAGCGCAGGCGTTTGACTGTGAATTCTCCGTCCAGCAAGGCTACCACTATCTTTCCGTCAGCAGCCTCAATCGCACGGTCCACGATCAGGATGTCGCCCGAATGGATGCCTGCATTGATCATGGAATCACCTTCCACCCGCACAAAAAATGTGGCTTCAGGATGTCTGATCAGGTGCTCATTCAGGTCCAGTTTTCGTTCTATATAATCGTCTGCCGGGGAAGGGAAGCCTGCAGCCACTCCGGCAGCGAAAAGAGGGAACGACTGATTCAGCCGACTCTCAAACCCGCCGAGAATCGTGACTTTTAATTTAACCGGCTCTGTCTTTCTGGACAAATCTGCTCCCATAACATGATATATGATTCCGAACTGAAATTCATTATTCTGGTTACTTTTCTCACCATTAAGCAGTTTGGTTCAGGTTTAGACTGAAATGCAAACATGCTTTTCCGAAACTGGAATTTTTAAAAAGCGGCAAGCTGTTTTGGAAAATTAAACCCATTATCCAGAATGTTCAAAAACGAGGTATGCAAGGCGCACTAGACCGAGCAAGGCGAAACCGTACTAAACGTACGGTGAGCCGCGCAGGCCTAGTGCAACGCAGCAGACCGATGTTTTTCAACATTCTGGGATGGTGCGCCTGAGTGGATTCGAACCACCTGCCTCAACATCCGGAGTGTTGCGCTCTATCCAAATGAGCTACAGGCGCGTGTTTTAAAAATTATTTTTCTGCTTCTGCTACCCTGAACTTCTTCAGTTCTTCCACAATATTCTGCGCAAGGTTTGCAGGCACTTCCTCGTAATGATCGAATTTCATGGCAAAGGTGCCTTTTCCCTGAGTCATGGATTTAAGATTGTTGATGTATTTATAAAGTTCAGCTTCTGGTACCAGCGCCTTGACTGTCTGGCTCTTTCCGTGGGATCCCATGCCAAGGATCCTGCCACGCCTGGAATTCAGATCCCCCATGATATCTCCCATGAATTCCTCTGGCACTTTGACTTCGATCTCCATGATCGGCTCAAGCAGAACCGGATTGGCTTTTTCCATCCCATCCTTCATGGCTATGGATCCGGCGATCTTGAAAGCGATATCTGAAGAGTCTACATCATGGTAAGATCCGTCCAGAACAGCCACATGAATGCCGATCACAGGGCATCCGGCGAGCACGCCGTGCTCAATGGCCTCCTTGACTCCTTTTTCTATGGACGGAATATATTTTCCAGGGATAGACCCGCCAAAGATCTTCTCTTCGAATTCGTAAACCTTGTCGATGGGCATCGGCGCAATTTCCATCACTACATGGCCATATTGTCCGCGTCCGCCTGACTGCTTCTTGTATTTCTTCTCGCAACCTGTCTTTTTCTTGATGGTTTCGCGATAAGTGATCCTGGGCTTATCCACATCCACCTGGACATTGTAGCGGGTTTTCAGCTTGTCGATGATATTGTTCAAATGAGATTCGCCCATTCCGTAAATCACCAGCTGAGAGAATTCAGCCATGAACTGCATTCTGAAAGTAGGATCTTCTTCCGAAATCTTCGCCAGAGCTGCTGAGCATTTTTCCTGGTCCACCTTTGTTTTGGGGACGATCGCGATGGAAAGGACAGGGTTCGGGAATTCGATTTTCGGGTAGGAAATTGGATTTTTAGGATCAGAAAGAGTCTGGCTCGTGTATGAACCCCTCAATTTCATGGTGATGCCTAAATCTCCAGGGCAGAGATCGCAGATATCCACTTTTTCCTTGCCGCGTAAAGACAGCACCTGGTTAATGCGCTCGGAATTGTCGTTTGAGGTGTTCAAAAGATCCATGCCGGTCTTAAGCAGGCCTGAGATCACCTTGAAGAAGACCAATTCCCCTGTATGCTGCTCCTGCTGGGTTTTGTAAATGAAAAGTGACACAGGTTCGGTTTCGCTGAGCTTCCGCACAGCTTCCTCGTGAGTGGCAGAATTGATTCCCTTCCATTCGGTGATCGCGGCAGGTGATGAGAACAGCAGTTCGAAGTTCAGAAACAGCTCTCTGGCACCAATGTTTTTATAGGCAGAGCCGCAGAACACTGGGAAGAACGTCCCCTGCTGATAGGACAAGCGGAGCCCGTTCAAGAACTCATCGGAAGACAGGGTGCCATCAGCAAAATATTTTTCCATCAGGGCTTCATTAGTCTCGGCAGCGGTTTCCATCAATTTTTCTCTGTGTTTTGCCGCTTCTTCTTTCAGATCAGCCGGGATCTCAGCTTCCTTTGAATTATCCCCTTCAGTTAGATACGCTTTCATCTGGATCAGGTCTATCACACCCTTTAAATTCTGCTCTCTGCCGATCGGGATAAACACCGGCAGGGCGTATTTACCAAAAGTTTCCTGCACCAGGCCAAGCATCTGGAAAAAGTCTGCCCGCTCCTTGTCCAGCTTGTTGATGAAAAAAGATCTGAAATTCTTTGTCTGTGCGGCAAACTCCCAGACTTTTTCAGTATGTCCGACAATCCCGGTTCCCGGATCAAGCACCATTACAATGTTCTCGGTTACCGGTACCACGCGTTTCACTTCAGCCTGGAAATCATCAAAACCCGGTGTGTCACAAAAATTGTATTTCAGTTCACCTTTTTCCAGGGTGACGAGTTTAGCTACCATGCTCATCTTTTTCTTGGTTTCTTCAGGCTGATAATCACAGACTGATGTTCCGTCATCAACGCGTCCAAGCCGGCTGTTTGCGCCGAGATTGAAGAGGATCGCTTCCAGGAGTGATGTCTTACCGGTTCCCCCGTTTCCAATAAAACTGATGTTGCGGATTTGGTCTGTTTTGTAAGACTTCATTGTCACTCCTTATGGTTTTGTCGTTACACAATTTTAAATTCATCCTATTTTAAGGAAGGAATCTTCAAAAAGCAAATACTCGGCCGGATTCTTTTGTTTTTCAGGCTTTTATGGTAATCTGCTGTCAATATTCTGTCAAGGAGCAAACATGAAAAAAGGATTTCTTTTCCTGCTCGTTCTATTGTCCCTAACAGCCTTCGCTTACAGCTTTTTAACCGTCAAGGAAGTGCTGGCTTCAAAAACAGGAAAGTTTGTCAGTGTCCAGGGCACTCTGCTTCAGACTGACTATATCGGCCAGTATCTTTTCATCCAGGACAAAACCGGCACAATCAAAGTAGACCTGCACAGTGATGACGTAAACTATTTCGGCTACGACAAACTGGGAGTTCAGGTCAAGGCCTGGGGATATGTCTGTGAAAACGCCAGTGAAAAGTACATCAAAGCCCGCAAGATTCAGGTGGGGGGACATTTTTATTACAGCAATTGAAGTAACAGTCCACTAGTGGCCAAACGCAGACGGTAGGCAATGGCATGGCTTTCCAAAGATCAGATGTGGATTGCTTTTGCGTTGAGAAGATGCAGATATAGTTCATCGATCTGATTGACCATCCGCTCCACCGGGAACAGGCTGAGCGCAAGTTTTCTTCCCCTGATCGCCATCATGCTGGCCTCAGCCTTGTTTTCCATCATGAAAATCAATGCATCAATAAGTGCCTCCACATTTTCAGGAGGAGTCAAAAGGCCGGTAGTATGGTCAACTATTATTTCTGACGCGCCGTCAATATCAAAGCTGACGACTGGCTTTCCCATCAGAAGAGCCTGCGGCAGTATCTTTGCCAGTCCCTCGCGCAAAGAAGCGTGAACCAGTAAATCCATCAGTGCTATATAGCGCTGTATTTCCGAATTCGGCACCTCTCCTGCAAAAATCACTCTGGAAAGCACTCCCAGTTCTTCAGCCTGGGCTGTCAAGGCATCCCTGAGTATGCCGTCTCCCACCAGCAGCAATCTGGCACTGGGAATTTTCTTCAGCACTTCCCGAAAAGCTGAGATCAGATATTTATGCCCTTTGAGGTCATATAATCTGGCCACTTTTCCGATTACCACATCCTCGGGCTCGATTCCCAGTCTCCTGGCAAGACCTTCATCTTTTTTAGCATAAAGGTATGGATCAACCGGAAAACCGCTGCGCACCAGATAGAATTTTTCTCTCCCTGCGATACCGGCCTGGACAGATTTGTCTATCATGGCTTTTGCCACGCAGAGGATCAGGTCTGTGATTCCAGCTACGCTTTTTTCCAGAGCTATCTGAAGCTGGTTTAAATATTCTGACTGATAGGGGTGGAAGGGCAGGCCATGAATCGTGTGCACCCGGATCGGCACTCCCGCCATTTTGGCCGCAAGTCGTCCAATAATTCCTGTTTTGGCGGAATGGGTGTGCACAATATCGAATTTGTTTTTCCTGAGAAAAAAGTACAGTTCAAAGAGAGTGATCAAATCCTTGAACGGATTTATCTCCATCTGCAGCTGCGAAAAAACAGTGTAATGAATCTCGTGCTCCCTGCAGAAGGCAAGCAGATCATCTTCCGGACCTTCAAGAGGACCTGTCAGAAGTCTGACGTCATACCTGTCGGTCTTTTGCAGGCCTTCAATAGTCAGAAGTGTGTTTTCCTGGGCTCCTCCCAGAATCAGCCGCGTGATTATATGCAGTACTTTGATTTTTCTCATCCTGAAAATCTTAACAGAAAAAGGAGATACCTGCAAACGTAAAAGGCCCGCCTTGCGGCGGGCCTTTTGTGTTAGTGCTCACTGAAAAGTGCTTACAGACCGTCTGGATTGTTGAATTTGATGTCCATTTTCTTTCTCTTCAGCAATTCGTCCATAAGCTTGGTATCAAGGATTCTGAACGGGATCTCAAAAGCCCTGATATTTCCAGCTTTGTCCTTGACTTCGACTTTGATCCATTCCACAGTCCTGTCCACATCGTTCAGATCAATCCTCGTGCTGTCCCTGAACTGGAAGAAACAGACAGCATGTCTCAACTGGTCAGGGTAGATGTTGTCAATGCTGATGTTCTGGTTAGGCAGGCTGAGCTCTCCCTCGATCCCCTGGGTGAAATTATGAGTGATCTCCTTCACCGCATTCTGGAATGTGAATGGGAAGTTGCCGGACCCTCCATGTTCCTGCATCAGGTTGTGGCTGACAAGTTTCTCTGGTTCAATGTAATCCACATTGTCTCTTGCTCTGACTTCAAACATCACGCGCATGTCTTCGTCGATTCCGATCACATACGGTTTGCCTGCTCCGCCGGCTTCGGGCTTCAGCTTCAAGTATTCCATGAAGTTGAAGAATGGACTTTCCATGCAGCTGGCACCAGAAGGCTTGTCTGCAGGATCAAGTTCATATTTAGTCGGAGTCAGGAAGTAATCCGAAAGTACGGTCCGCTCGAGTTTGGGTTCTTCCACGCCATCGCCTGTGACAGTGATCCTGATTCTGCCGCGCTTCGTTCCGTTCAGGTTGTCAAGCTCAAGCAGAGTGTTTGTGTTTTCGTCCCAGACCATCGTGTCTGACAGCGCCGTTTTTTCAGGTGAAGCGGCAGAGATCACAGCGCTGTTCATGCTTTCGTCAGCAAAGCCGTATTTCGGATCGTCAAAGATATTGTCGCGGTCGTCGTCTGCCTGGATAAAGTTGATCACCCGCCCCAGTTTTGGGATGGAAATCAGGAACATCAGTTCAGGGGCGTCATTGTCCTGGTTGTCGACTTTGGCCAGGAAGCTCCAGGGTACATTGGCTACGACATCCCTGGGTGGGATTGTCCAGCTCGAACCCTGCATGTTCATAGTATTGCCTGTCGCGTCTTTTCCACAGACAAACCAGTAGAGCAGATTGTCATAGTTGGCTGCCATCGGTCCTACAGTGTCCTTAGGAATCCGCAGATACATGTAGCGGTGGATATGCCTCAGCAGTCCCAATTCTGCGCCGGTTTTCTGGTAATAGTCAGTGTCGTCCCGCTCATTGATCACCATTTTGTCGAAGTCATTCTGTATCTTGCCGTCGCCGGAAATATTACAGACATCTTTGTTATAATCTCCGCTCTCGGTATCTATCAGAGCTCCTTCGAAGTTGATCCCCCCGAGTTCCGTAGGATTTGGAATCCCACACTGGTAGTCGTGGTATACGTTCCTCTGTTCGGAATCCGGGTTGTTGTCATATTTCCCGTTGCCATCCCTGGCTGAAGGGTTGGCAATCTGGATCAGCATGTTGAAATCGCTCTGGTTGAGTTTGTGATTCGGGTTATTGTCCACAACCAGGTAATCCAGATTTCTGGGAAAGATATCTCCTGTTGTCGATCCATCGCCCTTCGCAATGAAGCGGTGTTTGTAGTAAAGAGCAGGTCCTTCCTTGTCTTTTACTTCAACCAGATATGATTTGAACTTGCTCACGTCGCCTTCGGGCGGGACATACTGCGCAGCAGTGTTGTCGATGTTCCTGTAGGAGTTCCTCGCATCAGCCCCGCACACCAGGTCATAATACGAGGGAACAGGGGTTGCGTTGGCTTCTGGGGGCTGCATGTCCCTGGGCTGCCAGTCGAGCGTGGGATAATTGAATTCGACCCAGACATAATAGAATGGGGCTTTCTGGTCGTCAGCCGGCGAAAGCGGCATTACCCATTTGTGGATGTCTGCGGGATCCAGTTTTATTTCAACCCTGTAAAGCTTCCTGCGATTCATGTCAGCGGGTGGCTGGCCTTCTTCAGGCATTCTGTCGAAAGCATCGATCTCCTTAGCCCTGACTTTGGAGACCACCAGGTTGCGGTCAGTCAGATTTCCGTCCCTGACCTTTGTCTGGAACCATCTGAAGAAAGGCGGATTAGCCTTGGAATCCCAGATGTATGCTCCTACATACCAGGCGAATTTGATGCTCTCCCAGTCCTTGTCGATCAGGGCGTTGCCAGGGATCGGCGTGGCCTGACCAGGACTGATGGGATTTGGCGTTGAGCCATCTTCATCCCCTGTGAAAGTTCCGACCCTGGTTGCGACATCTCCGTTGGGTTTCGGCACATCGAAACCGTTGTAAGGATAATCTTCGAGCGTGATCTTGCCGTCAAGATTATTATCCTTGCCCCCTGGGACAGGATCGCCTGGGTTGCCCCTGAGACAGTTGGCCATGTTGTTCGCGTCTCCTGCTCCAGGAACCGCGTTGTTGGGCATCCCTCCCCCGGCATAGTTCCAGACGCCGATGCCGTTGTATTCATCGAGCCAGGAAGAGGGGACTTCTGTGTCATTGGTGGTGGGGGCAGGTGGAGGACCCGCCTGATAAGGCTGGAGATATTTCGCCCACTGTACATAGAATGAGGCGCGGATCGGGGTCACAACGTCTTCCATGACCTTGAACCCGTAATTTCCGCCAGGCATTCCGGACAGTCCTGTGGCATCCTGACCTCCGGCTGTAGTCCTGATCTTGATGTGAGTAATGTATTGCCCCACCTGTATCGAGCGGTGCTTGACATGCAAGGTGCGCTGGGCAATGAAATTCGGGTCACCTGGTATCGTAGCAGTTCCCCATGCGTCCGGAAGGCCGCTGTCTGTTGTCCAGCCTCCTTTGAGCTTGCATTTCTTGTCGCGCCAGCTGAAAGTGGCGCGATCGGAAGTGGCATAGTAATAGCCGAGTTCGATTCTTTCATTCATGAAGGAAGGAAATGGCATTTCCTCGTAGTTATATCTCAGATAGACCGCCATTGCCTGGACATAGTAAACACCCGGGTCCTTGAAGTACAGGGAGAAACCCTTCTTCTCAATGTCTGTGCCGTCGGCATAAACATAATTGTCAGGAGTGTTCAAGACAGTGCGGTCCAGTTTTTCAGTGACAAGTTTGACGTTTTCATTGGCAGGAAGTCCGCCGTTTACCTGTCCCGGAATCGTCGGGGTGGCATTGGGCATCCACCATTCCAGCAGCTGCTTTCCGGTCAGGGAATCCAGAACCCTGAAGTAGTAGACAAGTCCGGGTCTGCCGTCTTTGGCCTTTTCCACCAGGCTGATGGGATAACCGCCTGTGAACGGGTTGTGGTTGTTGGTGGGCCGTTTCTGAAGCTCGGACTCGCCGAAATTGTCCTGTTTGTCCAGCGGGTCTCCACGGAAAGAAGGCGGATTTTCCACGCTGAATTCATACCAGTTGTCTTCTTCCACAAAATCCTCATCCGGTTTGGCTCCGTCGATATCCCTGCCGAGCGGACCAATAATATCGATATGCGCAATATCATCATCAGCGATCGGCGGTCCTGCGATATTGATCACAGCCAGGTCCACATCGATCTTGCTGGCGTCGACAGAACTGCTGACGTCCAGTGCGGCCTTGGCTTTCACCACACAGTTTGCCACGCCGTTGAGATAGGTGCCGAATTCCTGCCTGCGGTAGACATTACCGCCGAGGAAGATCTTGAAAACCCTCTTCTGGTTGGTGGTCTGAGCATTTTCTTTGCATCTGTAGACTGTACCGAACCAGCCGTCGCCGAGATAGACATCCCACATATGGGTGACGCCGGGAATCGGAGGATCACCAGGAGCCGGCACATATTTCCTGACATTTGCGATCACACCGGGGGAATTATCCGGATCCCAGCCTGGGGGCTGAAGTTCCTGCTTTTTGATCATGTAGTAGAGGTTGCCGATTCCGTCTCCGGCGATCGAGTAAATCTTGCCCGGATTCAGGGCAGCGAAGGTCATGTCATTGGTGCAGGTCTGCTGATTGCCCATGCCGGTAGGATTGCCTTCCATGTTTCTCATGCGGATCTGGCCTGGGGTGTTGTCATCGCCTGCCGCCTGCAGTTCATAGATGATTCCACCGTGTCCATCCCACTGGTCGGCTACAGACATGTCCGGTGCTTCGGAAAGGTAGATCCAGTCACCTGACCTGTCTCTGGTGGCCGCTCCGATCGAAGTGGTGCGGTGCGTGTAATCAGGCGGATTCCCGTTCGGATCATTGCCTGGATTCAGTTGCAGCCCGTTCTGGGCAAGCATTCCAGCGCCGATCTGCTCGGCGGAGCCGTTATCCGGCATCATCCTGGGCGGACAGTAAGCGAGCAGATTGGGATTGACAGGGTCCATCTCAGCTCCTGAGGCCACGTCTGTTTCCATCAGACCCACTTTCAGGATCGGTTCAGGTACGTCCTGGTAAAAATACCTGTGTCCTGTGCAGGTAATGCAGATGCACATGTACCCGAGGCCGCAGGTCGGCATGGGCTGAGCGCCGTAATCCTCGCCCGGAGGAGAGTCGTTGCAGGCCGATGCCTCGCACTGATATTTGTAATTGTCCTGAAAGTCTTTGAAAACCTTCTCAAAGCCGGAAAAAGTGTCGGCATACACGTCCCAGTCGCCGGCATCCTGAATGATATGCTTGGGATCCTGGTAATAGGCATCCCAGTAAGTAATATGCCGTTCCACAAAGTCGAGGATCCAGCTGAACTGGGAGCAGCCGTAATGGCTCGCAGTTCTCATGTGGGTGGGGCGTCCGTTGGGAAGAATGCCGTTGACGCTGGTGTCCATGCCGAAACCATTGGGGATGACCACATACTGCCTGTCATCCTTCCAGAAGTTGTTGCCGTAGCTGTAAACCCTGGCAAAGTCTCCCACACCGGACAGAGGCCAGCGCCCGCGGTTCTTGCCGTGCGCGGCAGCCTGATAGCCGTGGCCCCAGTGGCCGGCCCAGGTGCCTCCTCCGGCAGGGGTTCCGTTGGCCACAGCGCCGGGTCCGCCATAGGCCGCATAAATCGGCACTTTGTTCAGGCCTTTGCCGATGCGATAAAAATTACCGGCATTGAGGTCGCCCATCTCAGGGTAGCCCTCTCCAGCCAGTCTGGCTAATTCCTTGTTTGTAAGTCTGGGCGGTCCGAATTTACCCGCATTGTCAGCAGACAGGCAGTAGACGTTGCCGAACAGGTCGGCACCGATGGCTTTGCCGAACGTGCCTGGACTGAATAGATACTGAGCATTCTTGGCATGCCCGTCTGTGACCACGACTGTCTCTTGGGTTGCACGGAAAGGTCCGTAAACTCCTTTGTTCTTTCCGTCCCCGATCATCACATAAAGCAGTCCGTTCCGCTTGTATATATCGCCGTTACTCGATGCATAAAGATTGCAGAACAGGCCGAAAAGCAGGAAAAAGAGAAAGATTCTTTTCATACTTCCCCCAGGTTTATAGACTTTTATATTAAAATACTTATGTCCGGATGAATTTGTTTCATGCGATTTGAGCGCAGGGTTCATTTCAAGCCTTCCCTCAGATTGGTAATAATGGATTCCTGAACCTTGGAATGAATTTCACTCCCGTTCAACAATGCAGCTGCCACATCAGCAGTCAGGTCTGTGGTTTCCCCAGCCAGGAAACCCTGAAAATAGCCTTCTCCAGGCGGAGGTCCTCCTTCGTTTTCCAGCCTCTGCACATAGATCCCGGTGAACGATTTCAGGTCATTGCGGGACAGCATTTCCTTGCTGAAGATGCCGGACATTGCCAGGATCCGGTCAAAACTGGGCGCCGCGTAATCCCTGCCGGCCACAGCATTGTTTTTCGCTTTTTTGTAGACCGCACTGTTGATCACTAGGTCTATGCCCTTGGCATCAGCAACTTTTTTAACCGCCTCCCGGACATCTGCGCGGACCCTGGCAAGCAGCTTGGACGTTTCTTCCGGAGTGGTGAATTCCAGATAAAAAGTCCTGTTTTTCAAAGCTTTTTCCTCTTTCTGCAGACCGGCGATCTCCTGATCGATGGAGTCCACCTGTGCCTGCAACGGAGATAAAGTGCGTTCCAGCTGCTGGCTGCCAGTCACATTTATCTTCATTATTTCCTCCGGACTCTTTCCGTAACAGACTCTCGCCTGCTCCTGGGAATAATTGTTCTTGGCCATGTCCATTTTGCATTGCAGGCCCTGTTTAGCGGCATCCAGCGCCTCTTTTTTCTTTGTCAGTTCCGCGATTTTAGCCTGGTTCTCTGCCTCTGCTTTGGCCTTCGCTTCTTTAAGGTCTTTCTGCGCCGTTAAAATGCTCGCTTCGGACAGTTTCACGGTCAGCGGCCTGAGAAAAGCCTGATACTGCGGATAATAATACAAAAGAACCAGCGGATGGCAGTTGAAAGCCATTCCCAGATCCACCACGCCGGTGGCGGCCTCCAGAATCGGCAGCATCAAAACACAACTGACAATCAAAATTACTTTCCTCAATTGCTTCCTCCCCTAACCATTCCAAGTACAATTTCCCTGATTTCAAGAGAAACAGAGTATCTGTCATAGATTTTTCCCAGTATTTCGCAGGTGAAATCCGCACCCCCATAAAGAATGAATGTATCCCTGGCCCGGCAGAAATCCGGATAATCATTCAAAGCTCCAACCAGGCAGTCTACCAGACTCTGATCTGCTTCAGCCAGATCTTTACTGCGTCCGGCGCATAGACTACGGATATCTGCTTTGGCTGAAATCTTTTTTTCTCTCCTGTCAGATTCAGGAAGAAAAAAAAGCTTCCCGATGCTGGCTTCTTTCCTGATCTGTTCAATGGCTGAAGCAATGTCCTCCTGAATAGTTTTTTTCATGGAGTCTTCCTCTTTTTTTCCGGCAATGTATACCCTGCTTAATTCGTCCATTACTTTTCGCTGCTTTTCGTAGAGATCATTGATCCTGACTTCAATGGTTTTCTTTGCCTGCAAATAATTCCGGTCATTTTCGCTGATCACGGCTTCATCGGTCATTTGAGCCTGTGCGGATTTATACTGCTCGGCTAAAGCCTGCAGATTAAATTCCAGATCCGCAATATCGCCAAAGATTTTTCGGGCTTCGCGGATTTGGCTCTGGTGCTTTTCGCTAAGTTTTTTCCGCAGTTTAATCTGGATCAGATACAGGTTGTCGAGATCATATCCTCCTTTCCGCTTGGAAAGTGTAGTAGGAAGAATATATGTCCCCAAATCATCCAGGTAGAAAAAAAGATTGTATGGATGGAGTCTGTAAAGTAAAGACAAGTCAACGCTGCCATAAGGCGCAGCTGTAACCGGGGGGAGTGAAAATTGGAACTGGAGGAGCAGCAGAAGGGTAAAAAGAAAGAACCTCAATTACCGACCTCCGTAAAATATACGCTAACTTATAGTATAAGTTCTAATCACGTCTATTTCAATCGAAAAATCAGGAGTCTGATTCTATTCTTCCGGAATAAGACGACAGTCACCGCAGCGAAATGTAACAGGCAGTTTCAGGAAATTTCTTGCAATTTCTCTGAATAATTTTATAATTAGACTAAGTCGAGAATGTATTTTTAAGGGGGAGAGCGCATGTTAAGAAGCCTATTGCTGCTTTTGCTGATCACCGGAACAATCGTACTGCAGGCCGCCTGCCTGCCCAACAATCTCACTCCGCAAGAAAAAGCGTACATCCAGAATCATTTTGATGAATATCTGGCCACCAAGCACGTTGATACACGTGCATTGAGAGCTCCGGCCAATATAGCCTCCGCACCTTCTGAATTCGATCCGGCCGATGCCGTCTGCTTTGGCTGGGAAGGTTACACTTCGCTGCTTAAAGATCTGATCAAGTATGCGGCTGCTGACGGCAAAGTGATCGTCAGCTCTGACAGTTCATCACTCAGTTCCGCTAAAAGCGCTCTGACAAGCTATGGAGTCAACATGGCGAACGTGGAATTTTTCACCTGCAATCTGGATTCAGTCTGGATGCGCGACTACGGACCATGGTGGATTTACACTCAGGATGGCAACAGAGAAGTGATTGACCTGGATTATAATCGCCCCAGACCAAATGACGACCAGTTTCCGACCAAACTTGCCGCTTACCTGAAACTAAAAAGCCATCTCTGCCCTCTGATCACTGCAGGCGGCAACCTGATCCTGGACGGCCACGGCGTAGCCATCATGACAGACGTGGTTTTTGATGCCGGCGAAGGCTGCGACCCCAACCTGACAAGAGAACAGCTCAGCAAGTATATGAAGGATTACTTCGGAGTTAAAAAAGTGATCGTCCTCAAAAAAATGGTGGAAGACGGCACAGGTCATGTCGACATGTTCTGCAAACTTCTGACTGACGACACTTTTATCGTCGGCCAGTATAATCCGGCTTCAGACGGTGCCACAGGTAATGCCGCGGTCCTGGATGAAAACGCCAAGACACTGGCTTCAGAAACCAACGGCCTGGGCAATCCCTTCAAAGTCGTCCGCATCCCGATGCCCAATGTCCACGACGGCGGATATGGAACCACCTCTTATTCCTATACCAACTCGCTTATTTTCAATAAAAAGGTGCTGGTGCCGATTTACGGAAAAGCCCAGGACCAGGCTGCACTTGATGTTTACAAGAAAATCCTTCCCGGATACGACGTCAAGGGCTTTGACTGCAATGACATCATCACAGCCAATGGTGCGATTCACTGCATTACCAAGCTGGTCGCGAAAGCACCTGTAACCCTCCGGCACGATGCAGTCAGAGATTCCAGAGCCGGCGAAGAGACTCAGATCCGTGTCTCCATCGACAGCATCAATCCCTTAAATCAGGATGGAGTCTGCGCTTACTGGTCCACCAGCCCGGAAGGCGTGTTCAAGCAGATCAAACTGACAGGCGGCAGCGGAACTTTCGAAGGCGTGATTCCTGCGCAGCAGTCTGGAATTTCGATTTATTATTATCTGGAAGCTGAAGATTCCACCGGTATTTATAAAACCCTGCCTTCATCAGCTCCCGAAAATGGAACTTACAGCTACAACGTGAATTAAGTTTTTTTACCTGAATCAAAAAAGTCCTGCCTATGCAGGACTTTTTTATTTGCAAAACCTAGCGTTTTACAGGATACTGATCTGGACTTTCAATTTCACAGAGGCCTCCCAAAATGGTGTCCAATTTCTTTCACAATCCGAAAGCTAACCCTCAGAAATCCGGCAGGCGTGCCTTTACAGTGATTGAGCTCTCGATCGTGGTCACCATGATCTTCATCCTGCTGGCAGTTGCATATCAGCATTACCAGTCAGCAATCGATCAGAGCCGTAACCTGAAAGTCAAGGCGGATCTTGCCAAACTGTCAGATTACTGCAGGCTTTACTTCAAACAGAAAGCCCACTGGCCCACCAGCATTTTAGACCTGAGAAATTACTTCAGCAGCAGTACGGATAGAGGAATGACGGATTCACAGGGATTTTTTGACTCCTGGAACAATCAATACCTGCTTGATCCATTTTTCTGCAGAATCGTCAGCAAAGGTCCTAACGGAATTCTGGAAGTCCAGTTCGGGGGCGCGGACGCAGCCAACGGACTGGCAGCAGGCGAGCCAATTCCGGACGGCAGCCACTGGATCGATCCGAACTCGTCAACCCCATCAAATGGAGATGATTTGTTTGCTGATTACTATAGCAAGCAAATAGTCATCACGAAGATCTCAGAGCATGATTTGTGGAGTACTGACATGTCAGGGGAGCATCTCAGAAACCTCACAGCAAGCTCCGGCAAGATAGACCAGAACCCATATTTTTCGCTGGACGGGTCCATGGTAGTTTTCTCTTCCAACAGAAACGGGTCTTCATTCGACATTTACAGCATAAGTTCGGACGGGAGCAATCTGAAGCGCCTGACTTCCGCTCCAGCGGGAGTAGATTATAATTATCCCTGCTGCAGTCCGGATAACGGAAAAATAATCTTCACCCGTTCTAGCGGTTCGAATTACCAGTTATATGTGGTTGACTCGGCCGGGGGTGGCGAAAAAAATCTGTCAAACAATAATTACAACGATAAATACAGCAGCTTTTCCCCGCTTGGCAACCGCGTAACTTTCACGTCAGACCGGGACGGCAACTGGGAAATTTTCACGATGGACTCTGATGGGAACAACCAGGTTCAGATTACATATACCAATGTTGAAAATACATATCCCTCATTTTCTCCGGATGGCAGCAGCATCATTTTTACCAGGGGAGGCAATCTGTTCCTGGTATCAGCCGATGGGAATAATCTCACCCAGCTCACTGACGGAGGGGATTTCTCCAGCGGCTTTTATTTCCAGGAAGGGGAAAAGCTGGTGGCTGCATCAGGCAGCAAGGGTATAGTTCTCATGAATAAAGACGGATCTAATGTGACACCGATCCAGTAATGAATCACGCTCTGAATTTGAATCTTATGTTTTTTTCAGGGATAATACGTTCAAGATCAATAATTTCAGATTTTGCATAGGAGGACTCCATGGGGAAAAAGAAAATCGCAGTGATTGCGCTTGGGGGAAATGCGCTCAGTAAACCTGGCGAAATCGGCGACATCCCACAGCAATTTGCAAATACCAGAGCAACCTGTCTGCATGTGCTCAAATTCATGGAAAAAGGGTTTCAGCTCTGCCTGACCCATGGCAATGGCCCCCAGGTTGGAAACGCCCTCAGGAGAGTGGAACTGGCAGAAAATGAAATTTATCCGCTGGACCTGGGAATCTGTGTTGCTGACACCGAAGGTGGAATGGGATACATGATTCAGCAGGAAATGAGAAATACATTTCTGAAGCAGAAGATTACCCCGAAAGATGTTGTAACTGTCATTACACAGGTCATTATCGATAAAAATGACCAGGCTTTCAAAAATCCCACCAAACCGATCGGCCGTTTTTTCAGGGCCAAGGAAGCAGAAACCATGATCAGGGAAAAGAAATGGATCATGGTCGAAGATGCGGGGCGAGGATGGCGGCGGGTTGTGCCTTCGCCAAGACCGCTCCGGATCGTGGAGGCTTCTGTGGTAAAAAGGCTGCTGGCAGATGATGTGATCGTGATTGCATGCGGAGGTGGGGGAATTCCTGTAATCGAGCTCGATCACGGGATCCTGGACGGACTGGAAGCTGTAATCGATAAAGATTACGCCTCTTCGCTCCTCGCCCAGGAAATCGAGGCGGATTTCCTGCTGATCGCGACAGGCGTTGATCAGGTTGCCATCAATTTCGGCAAAAAAAATCAGGAACTGTTTTCCGAACTGAGTGTGGATAAAGCCATGCACTATCTTGAACAGGGTGAATTTCCCAAAGGATCAATGGGGCCGAAAATCATTGCGGCCTGCGATTTTGTCAAAAAAACCGGGAAACCGGCCATTATCACCTCGCTGGAAAAAATGGAAGAAGCCATCGAAGGAAAGTCGGGTACAAGGATAGTGAGATGATTAAGAGACTCTTTAAAACTACTGTTTTATTAGATTCTCTAATGGGGGATTCATGCAGGAAAAAGTAAGATTAATCAAAGAAAAAGTTCACGAATACGAAAAAGACATGGTTTCTTTTCTGAGAGATATCATCTCGATTCCTTCTCACAGCGGCAGAGAGAAAAAAGTCGTGCAGCGCATCCAGAAGGAAATGAAGAAAGTCGGTCTGGACGAGATCAGAGTGGACGGCCTTGGCAATATTATCGGCCGTCTGGGCAGCGGGTCGAAAATTCTAGCCTATGATGCCCACATAGATACCGTGGAAGTCGGAGACCCTTCTCTCTGGGACTCAATGGACCCTTTCAAGGGAAAGCTTCAGGACGGCATCATTTACGGCCGGGGGGCATCGGATCAGAAAGCGCCTGTCGCGTCTTTTGTCTATGCCGCCAAAATCATCAAGGAGCTGGGGCTGTCCGGCGACTATACCCTTTATCTCGTTGGCAGCGTGATGGAAGAGGATTGCGACGGTCTCTGCTGGCAGTATCTCATCAATGAAGAAAAACTCAGACCGGATCTGGTTGTGATCACAGAACCGACAAATCTGAACATCTATCGCGGCCACCGTGGACGGATGGAAATCAGGGTGGTTGTGAAAGGTTTGTCCTGCCACGGATCTGCACCTGAACGCGGGGACAATGCCATCTATAAAATGGCCGACATTGTCAAGGAAATCGAAGCGCTGAACGGCAGACTCAGACAGAATGATTTTCTGGGCAAGGGTACAGTCACAGTCACACAGATCTTTTTTTCCTCCCCTTCCCAGTGCGCAGTCCCTGATGAATGCACGATCCAGCTGGACCGCCGCCTGACCACAGGCGAAACGAAAGACACGGCAGTAGCTGAAATCCAGGCTCTCCAGTCAGTCAAAAAGCACGGCGGCCGCGTGGAAATCCTGAAATACCAGAACCCAGCCTACACTGGCCTCGTTTATCCTACGGAAAAATATTATCCGACCTGGACCCTTCCTGACGACCACCCCTACCTTGCCAAGGCCAGAACCGCATTTGAGCTGATCTTCCAAAAACAGCCCCTTGTCGACAAATGGACCTTCTCCACCAACGGAGTCGCCATCATGGGAATGCATGGAATCCCCTGCATCGGTTTCGGCCCTGCCAATGAGATTTATGCACACAGTCCGAAGGATCAGGTGCCTGTAGAGCATGTGCTGTCAGCCTGCGAATTCTACTGCGTTTTTCCGCAGATTTTTGCAGGAATCGATGAAAACTGATCAATCTGCTGCGGAGGTGATATGAAGATTATCCTTTTTTTCTGCCTGTCCCTGGCTGTTTCCCTGTACGCTGAATCAAGGATGATCTACATCCCTGAAGGAAACTTCAAGCAGGGCCTTTCTGATGCTAAGGCCTCATTTTTAATCCAGAATGGAGGGGACATCACCTGGACCGCCAACTGCACCCCGCAGCGCGAAGTTTATCTAGCTTCCTACTATATCGACAGGTATGAAGTGACCCGTGCTGAATACAAGGCTTTTGAACCGAATCATTATTACAGGGATCAGGAAGCGGGCATGCCTGTGACCAACATTACCTGGTACGATGCCAGCGAATACGCCAAATGGGCCGGCAAGCGCCTGCCCACGGAGGAAGAATGGGAAAAGGCAGCTCGCGGCTCATTCGGCAGAATTTTCCCCTGGGGAGATGAGCCTGATTTTCAGTCAGCCCATACCAAATCCCTGATTGTTCCGGGTTACAACGGACTGGTGCCTGTGGAAATGTTTAAAAAGGACATCAGCCCTTATGGTGTTTATGATATGGGAGGCAATGCCTGCGAATGGACCGGGAGTTTTTACCTCAAATATCCCGGCAATGGGGTATTCAACCGCAAGTATGGCCGGAACTATTACGTAATCCGGGGAGGTTCTTTTCTCTATGGTCACCTGGAAACCTTCTGTTCAAGCAGAAAATGCGGCAAGCCGGACCTGAAAAATATAGATATCGGTTTCCGCTGTGTAATGAGCGTTGAAAACTACATAAAAAATTATGGCCACGAAAAACACCTGCAAAATCTCAGAGCTCAATCAAAAAATTAAACGCCTTTCCAGCCTGATCAGGATCAGCGCCCTTCTGAATTCCACTCTGGACCTGGACAAAATCCTGAACATCATCATGCGGTCGGCAAAAAAGGTCATGATGGCTGAAGCGGCAACTCTTTTCCTATATGACGAGGTCTCAGGGAAGCTGAACGCTGAAATCGCCTATGGCCGGGTCAGCCACAAAATAAAGGGAAAAATCACGATCGAGCTGGGTCAGGGGATTGCCGGGTGGGTCGGAGAAAACCGGAAACCACTTGTGGTATCCGACACCAGCAAAGACAGCCGATTTTTTTCCAACGTAGACCGGGAAACCGGCTTTATAACCCGCTCTGTCGCCTGTGTTCCCCTGGTATACCAGAAAAGGCTGATTGGAGTAGCCCAGGTTCTGAACAAAAAAAAAGGCGGTTTCACTGAAGAAGATGTCGAAGTCTTCAGTACTTTCGCCAATCAGGCGGCGATAGCCCTGGAAAACGCCAAACTGCACAATGAAACTCTCAAAGTGCAGTTGATCGAACAGGAACTGAACCTGGCGCAACTGATCCAGAACAGCTTCCTGCCCAGGATCGAGGATAATCTCTGCGAAGAATGCGATGTCGGGATCATGAAAAAAGGTGCCTTCAACGTCAGCGGAGACTTCTTCGACATTTTTCACGTCAACCAGAAAAAACAATTCTTCATCTTCGGCGACATCTCAGGCAAAGGCATACCTGCCGCAATCTTCATGGCAAACCTTGTTTCGAAAATCCGCTATCTGGTTTACAGATATCAGGAATTATCGGATTTTGTGAGCTGCCTGAATAACGAAATCCACCAGACAAGCCAGCGCGGCATGTTCACAACTCTGGTGGCAGGATTCATTGATCTGGAAAAAAGGCAGATCCAGTTCATGAACTGCGGACATCTTCCCTTGGGATATTTTCAGTCAAAAAAACACCGCTGGGAACTGCTCTCAACACAACAGAATATCCCGCTCGGGATACTGCCTGACACTCTTTTCCACAGCGAAAAAATCGAGTTTGAAAAGGGAGACATGATCCTGATGTTTTCGGATGGTGTGACTGAAGCCAGAAACCGGAAAGGCAAAGAATTTGGCCTGCGGAAGCTTTGCTCGTTACTGCCGAAGCGGAACTTCACATCCCAGGAGATGGTAGAGAAGATTTATTCAGAGTTGTTGATTTTCTGCCAGTCCGAACATTTTCACGATGATGTGACACTGTTCGCTCTTTCCAACTGTTTGAAACCGGATTTCTGCAAACTCAACATCGTATCTTCAGCAACCACTGTCAGGGACCTGCGGGCAACCATCGAAAATTTTTTGAGGAGAAACGGACTGCCTGAAATGACTGTCGCGAGAATTGTACTTGCTGTTGACGAGGCCATCAGCAATATAATAAAATACAGTTACCAGAATCGGAGCATGATGCCGATTGAACTCACCCTGACTGCGCTGAAACATAAAATTGAATTTCAGATCAGGGATTTTGGAGTACCCGTCGATACCGCAAAGTTGAAATTGAAAGATCTGAACGATGTCTCACCTGGAGGCTTGGGGTTGAATTTCATTTACCAGATCATGGACGAAGTAAATTTCAACCCCCTGGACACAGGGACTGAACTTCTGATGACAAAATACATTTAAAGGCATTTGAGGAAACATGGAAATCATCTTGAAAAATCTGAACGACAAACTGTTGATTAAGGTGCAGGGGACAGTCGACCTCTATTCTTCACCGGAATTGAGGGAAGAAATACAGTCACAGCTCAAGAGCAAGAGTTTCCGGGAAATCATCATCGACCTGGGTGAAGTGAATTACATAGACAGTTCAGGAATTGCCACTCTTGTCGAAGGCCTGCAGGTATCGGGAAAACTTTCCAAAAAATTCTCCCTGGTCCATCTCACCGCTAAAGTGAGAGATGTATTCAGCCTGGCCCGGCTGGAAAAAGTCTTCACGATTTACGAAGATCAGAAATTCGACGAAATTTCCAAAGCTCCCCCTGAAAAATGAAAGCGAGAACCTCATGATGACTCCTGCTGGAAGCGCAAACTGTCTTTGAACACTCTTCTAGTCAAATGGCCCGGTAAAATCGGATCTGTCTTCTTTTCTTTACTGGGAAAAGTGAACGAATTTTACTGTTTCATCAGGGATGGCTTTTACCACACTTTTCTTGCTCCTTTATCCGGCAAGAAGAAGCCTTCTGCCACTGACACGGTTTCGCAAATGATAAATGTCGGCCTGGATTCAACACCGATCGTACTTACAATTTCCACTTTCATCGGCATGATTCTGGCAATGCAGACAGCCTATCAATTGAAAAAATACGGGATAGTCCAGCGGGTCGGAGATTTAGTCTCAGTATCCATCACCAGGGAACTGGGACCACTGATCACGGCTATTATAGTGGCAGGCAGAATCGGGGCATCGTACGCTGCCGAGATCGGTACTATGAAGGTTTCCGAGGAAATCGATGCCCTGCGCAGCATGGCACTCAATCCGATCCGGTTCCTGGTCTCACCCCGCCTGCTGGGGATGATCGTGATGCTTCCCTGCCTCACCATTTTTGGGAACATCATGGGAATCCTGGGTGGATTCTTCATTTCCTATTACAACCTGGGAATTTCTTCTGCAATCTACTGGGACAGAGTGATAAACGCCCTGGTGTTCAAGGATATCATCACAGGACTGATCAAAAGCTTCTTTTTCGCGTTGATAATTGTATTCGTCGGCTGTTTTCAAGGTTTTACCGTGGAAAATGGCGCTGCCGGTGTCGGCCGCAATACTACCAATTCCGTGGTAGCATCCATCTTCCTGATCATCGCTGCGGACTGTTTCTTTACTGCCCTGTTTTACTTCGCCTTTTGAGGAGCGCCAGAAAATGAATCCGATGATCCGCATCCGAAATCTGTCCACCTATTACGGAGAACGGAAAATTCTCTCGGAAATCAATCTGGAGATTTTGGAAGGAGAGAGGATGGTGATCCTGGGGGCCAGCGGCTGCGGTAAAACCACCCTCCTGCGACACATCATAGGCTTACTGCGTCCTGCAGAAGGACAGATCGTGGTCGACGGCACAGACATCGCAAAGCTTCCGGAAGAGGAAATAGACAAAGTACGACTTAAAATGGGCGTGTTGTTCCAGAGTGGCGCTCTCTTCAATTCAATCTCGGTCGGAGAAAATGTGGCTTTGCCGCTGAAAGAACATACGGCATTGAACGAGAAAGTAATCCAGATCATGACCAAAATGAAACTGGAATCAGTTGGCCTGGCCGGTTTCGAAGAGCTGATGCCTGGTGAACTTTCCGGAGGCATGAGAAAAAGGGCAGGTCTGGCGAGAGCCATGGCGATGGATCCTAAAATTCTTTTCTTCGACGAGCCGTCTTCCGGCTTAGACCCGATCGTGGCCGACGGCATTGACAACCTGATCCTGAAGATTTCCAGAGCCTTCAAGACCACCATGGTCGTTGTGACTCATGATCTCAAATCCGCCTTCAAGATTGCTGACAGGATCACCCTGCTTTTCAAGGGAGAAATTCTGGTCACCGGAAGACCGGAAGAGCTTAGGGACAGCAAAGATTCCAGGATTCAGAATTTTCTGGCTGGCCATGCCACAGAAGAAGAAATCGATACCAAAGCATATCTTGAGAGACTGATGTCGTGATGTTTTCCAGGCTTTCGCTCGTTCGACCCGATTTTTCTGCCAATCCTTAAATCACTGCAGATCGTGAAAAAATTGGTCATGAGGTATTGGGAAGCTTTTTACTATTCATACTGCTGAGGATATAATAAATAGGAATTTTGGCTGACGGTTTAAGAAATTCAAGCGGGCGTGACTTTACGAGGTGACAGGGTGATAACCATCAACGCCTGGGACTTGCAGCCCAAAGAGATCGTACCCGAAAAGTCGCGCCAGACAGCTAACCAACATCCACCTACCAGTTTTGGTGAAATTTTTTCTGCTTCCCTGAACAAAGTGGATTTTCTTCAGAAAACCACAGAGCAGAAAGAAAAACTTTCTCTGTCCGGCGAACTTGAAAAAGCCCATGAAATGATGCTGGACGCGGAAAAATCCAGGATCGTGCTGGATCTCACGGTCGAAGTCCGGGACAAACTGCTGGAAGCCTATCAAACCTTAGAGAGCATGTCCGTTTAAGGTGATTATCTTTGGCGAATTATAGATTAGGACAGGGATAATAAATCCCGACAATAGAGAGGGTAAGAGTTCATGCTGGAGTTTTGGAAACAGATCCGTGATCATTTTTTGAAATTAAAAAAAGAGCAGCGCCTGTTCCTGATTGCGATTTTCGCACTGATTACAGTAACCTTTTCCTTGTTGCTGGCCTGGTCTTTCAAAACAGAGTGGACCCCTCTCTTCGATAAACTGGATGCCAAGTCCGCAGGTAAAGTGATCGCAAAACTGAAAGAACTGCCGTCATATCGCTACAAAGTGGACGAAACCACCGGAATGATCTATGTTCCGATCAAAGATAAAGCCAGGATCCGGATCGAACTTGCCAACAGCAATTCCCTTCCCGAAGTTTCCTCAGGTTATAAGGAAATCTTTCAGGAATCCGGTATCTGGACAGAAACCCGGGAGAAAGAGCGTCTCAATTTTCTCCGCGGCCTTCAAGGAGAACTGGAACGTACGATCAGCGAAATCGACATAGTGGATCAGGTTCGGGTCCTGATCGTAGTTCCCGAGCAGCGATTGTTCAAAGAAGACCAGCAGCAGCCTACAGCCTCTGTGGTGCTTAAATTCAAACCGTTCACTGAAGACATCAAGCCGGACCAGGTGAAGGGAATCCAGAATCTGGTGGCCTACGCAGTCGAAGGATTGAAACCGCAGAACGTCAAGGTCATTGACATGCTGGGACGGATCATTTCCGATTCAGTTGTATATGAAGAGACGGACGAAGGCAGGACCACTGTAGCCATGAAGCTTCAGAAGCAAACTGAAAAAGAGCTTGAAGCCAAAGCCCAGAGCATGCTGGAGCAAGTACTGGGACCGGGAAAAGCTGTGGTCAGGGTGGTGGTGGAACTGGATTTCAACAAACGGGAAACCACCAGTACTGAACTGGCTCCCCCGATTGCCGGTGAAGACACCGGGGTCAAGACCTCCGAGGAAACCGAGAAAGAACAGTATAAAGGAAGTGCAGTACCAGGAGCTCCTGGAATAAAAGGCAATCCGGCTGTAAATAAAGTGGTGAACGGGGAAAACTTGGACTACAACCGTAACCGCACAGTCAGCAACTATGATTATAACAAGACCGAAAAGAGGGAAGTGCATGCTCCCGGTACCATCAAACACCTGTCAATTTCAGTGATTGCTGACGTCTCGCTGGACGAAAAAAATCTCGCCGCCCTCACCAACAATGTTAAAAACGCTGTCGGTTTTGTTGAAAACAGAGACAGCATCCAGTTCACCCAAATGACTTTCTCTAAGGAACTTATGAATGAAACCTTCAAAAACTGGGAATCAAACCAGAAGAAAAAGCTGTTGATTACCATCGAAATCCTGGTATCAGTGTTGCTGATCTCGGTCACTATATTCCTTTTGTTATGGCTGATCCGTAAGAGAAAAGAAAAAGAAATCCTCTCCGAAGCCGATGACGATGAAAATATTGTAATCGAAGATATTCTCGAAGATACCCTGTCCAACGAAGAGCGCACGCGGAAACAGACTGAAGAAGACATCCGCGAACGGGCTCGAAAAAATCCTAAAGACATGGCTAATTTACTCAGGCTCTGGATCATGGAGGAGTCACAATAAATTATGGTCAAAGGAAAAAAACTTGAACTTACCGGCCGCCAGAAGGCTGCAGTCCTGCTGATTTTTTTGGGTCCTGATGTTTCATCGGACATTTTCAAGCAGTTGAGCGACGATGAAATCGAGATGCTCACTCTTGAAATTGCCAGAATGCAGACCGTCAATTCAGAAACTACAAACCAGGTGATCGAAGAATTCAATTCTATGCTGAAAGCTCAGAAATATCTGTCTTCAGGAGGTATCTCCTATGCCAGAGACGTGCTGGAAAAAGCTCTCGGCTCTAAAAAGGCTGCTGAAATCCTCAGCAAGCTGACTTCCAGTTTCCCTGTCCGCCCCTTTGAAATTGTGCGCGCCACTGAGCCATCCCAGCTGATCAATTTTATCCAGAACGAGCATCCTCAGGTAATCGCGCTGATCCTGGCTTATCTGCAACCGGAGAAAGCCGCAGTTGTTCTTGCTTCCCTGCCCGAAGAAGTACAGGCGGATGTGACCAAAAGACTGGCTGTTATGGACCGCACTTCTCCTGAGGTCATCCGCGAAGTTGAACGCCTGCTGGAAAAGAAACTTTCCTCCATACTGCCGGAAGATTACACCAGTGTGGGCGGTATCGATTCCACTGTGGAGATTCTCAACAAAGTCGACCGCGGCACAGAAAACACCATCATCGAAGCCCTCGAAGTGCAGGACCCTGAACTGGCGGAGGAAATCAAGAAGCGCATGTTCGTCTTCGAAGATGTCGTTTCCATAGACGACCGCGGCATTCAGAGAGTCCTGCGCGAGATCGACATGCGAGAACTTGCCGTGGCACTAAAAGGAACGAATGATGACGTGCTGGAAAAGTTTCGGAACAACATGTCGAAGCGCGCTACCGCGATGCTGCAGGAAGACATGGAATATATGGGTCCTGTGCGTGTCCGGGATGTAGAGGAAGCACAGCAGAAAATCGTAAATGTAATCCGCAGCCTGGAAGAAACCGGCGAAATCATCATTGCCCGCGGCAGCGAAGAAGAACTGGTATCCTGAGGAGGTTGATTGGCACCTAAGGTAATCAAGCTGGACAACATCATAAACCAGAGGATTCTGGTTGGTTCCGGCTCACTGGCCAGGCCAATGTTCAGCGAAGAAGAGAAGCTCAATCACCTCCACCGGCAGCTGGAAGAAGCCGAGAGGCAACTTGAAAAGCTCCGTTCCGAAAGCTCTCTGCTTAAGGAAAAGTCGGAAAGAGAAGCCCGGGAGATTGTGACTAAAGCCAGACAGTTTGCGGAAGAGCAGCTGAAAAACAGCGATGCTCTCCGGAAAAAAGCCAGCGAAGAATCCACCATACTCATTAAACAGTCCTCTGATGAAGCCCAAAAAAAAGCTTATGCTGATGGACTTTTAAAAGGACAGGAAGAAGGCTACCAAGAAGGAATAGCCAAAACCGCAGCCCTGATTGAAGAAGCGGGTAAGCTTCTGGAATCCATCAACAATTCCAGAGATCAGATCATCTTTAGTCTCAAAGACGATCTCTGCAGACTGATCACAAGCTATGTCCGCCGGATTATCAAAATCGAGCTGAAATTGCAGCCAGAGATCATCATCAGTAACATTTCAGCAGCGTTGGCAAAAACAAACTCAAAGGAAAACATTACCGTCATACTTTCGGAAGAAGATTACGATCTGATCCTGAATCACTCGGAGAAACTGAGAAAAATAGTCAAAGGCATCCTGAACATCAAATACCTCAAGGAGCCGAATCTCAAAAGCGGTGGCTGCATAGTGGAAACCGATTATGGTTCAATCGACGCCACCATCGAAGGTCAGTTCCACGAACTGCAGAAAACAATCTACAAGGCTCTAGACAAGGACATTGCTCCCGCCAGGGAGGAACTGTGACTTCTGACCCTTATCAGACAGAAATTCTGGCCCCTTTTGACCAGGTTCTGACTAATTTTAATCCGATCATCCAGAATGGCCGGGTCACTAAAGTCATCGGCCTTAGAATCGAATCACTGGGACCCCAGGTTTCTGTAGGAGATCTGTGCTGCATTTTCCCTAAAGACAGCCAGGAGTTCATCAGGGCCGAAGTGGTAGGTTTCAGTGATAACAAAGTTCTGCTGATGCCTCTGGGAGAATTGGGCGGGATCGGGTCCGGCGCAAGGGTTGCCGCCACGGGGGGGCCTTTGAAGATAGCTGTATCCAACCAGCTCAGAGGAAGAATCCTGAACGGACTTGGATTTCCAATCGACGGCAAGCCACCTCTCAAAGACGCTAAGTATTACGAAATATACAATCAACCCCCTGACCCTCTAAAGCGCACTCGCATCAAGGATTCACTCAGTGTCGGCATCAGAGCCATTGACGGGCTCTGTACCCTGGGTAAAGGCCAGAGAATCGGAATATTTTCAGCTTCCGGCGTGGGAAAGAGCACACTCCTGGGAATGATTGCCCGCAACACCAAGGCCGACATCAATGTCATCGGCCTGATCGGTGAACGAGGCAGGGAAGTGCGTGAATTCATTGAACGCGATCTTGGCGAAGAAGGGCTGAAACGCTCGGTGCTGGTTGTCGCCACTTCCGAGCAGCCGGCTTTATGCAGAATCAAGGCTGCTTTTGTTGCCACCACACTGGCTGAATACTTCCGTGACCAGGGCCTGGATGTAATGCTGATGATGGATTCAGTAACCAGATTTGCAATGTCGCAGCGTGAAGTCGGCCAGGCCGTCGGCGAACCTCCAGCCACCAGAGGCTATACACCTTCAGTATTCGCCTTGATGCCGCGCCTGATGGAACGCGCAGGGACCTCGGAAAAGGGCAGCATCACAGGTCTTTACACGATACTGGTTGAAGGGGATGACTTGGACGAACCGGTTGCAGATACCGTCAGAGGGATCCTGGATGGCCATCTTGTTTTATCCAGAAGACTCGCCTCACTCAATCACTATCCGGCAATCGATATTCTGCAGAGCCTATCCCGCTTGATGATAGAGGTAGTCAATGAATCCCATCTCAAGGCTGCAAACAGGTTGAAAGCCCTGCTCGCCACATACAGTGAAGCGGAAGATCTGATCAATATCGGCGAATACGTCAAAGGATCAAACGCCGAAATAGACCAGGCTGTAGCGATGAAGGACAGATTCAATAAATTCCTGATCCAGGGGATCTTTGAGAAGTGTGATTATGACGAAACTCTCGAACAGCTGGTGGGAATGTTTGATTAAAAATGAATAAATTCAAATTCAAACCGGACAATATTTTGAAACTGAGGCAGGCTAAATCCGACGAAATCAAGACGGAAATGGCCAGATTACTCTCACAGAAAGCCACCCTCATTTTGAAAATCGAATCTCTCAATTCACTGGTTTTCTCTTCTCTTTCAGATCTGAAAAAAGTGGACCGGATGACGATCAGCGACATCCGCGACAGGCAGGAGCGCCTTTTGTCCCTGAAGGGGGCGAAAGAAGCGGCAGAGCTCGAACTGCAGAATCTTGAACTGCAGATCGGAAATGTCAGAACTAAATTCATGCAGGCAATGAGAGACTTGAAAATCATGGAAAATTTACGGGATAAGAAACTGCGGGAATTCGAAAAATCGCGCGGCCGTACTGAGCAGAAAACCCTGGATGAGCAGGGAACGCAAAGATTCCTGCGCAATGATTGATCACTTGCGGATACACCGTTTTTCCGGATGCGTGTGGACGATCCATTCGATATTGACGATAACTTAGAAGGAGGCGCGTCATAACAAAGGTATCCCGCCGTTTCCAGAGTCCTTTTACTACACTGCTCCTGCTGCTCATTTTTATTGCGCTGCTGGGAGTTCTCGGACTTTTCTTCGATTCCACGGGATTTATCAACCTGCATCAATTCCTTCCGGATTCCGTAAAAAAAAATCACACTGTGGAAAGATACCTGAAAAATCTTACCCTGCTCTCCCTGTCAGACCCGGACCAGCTCAAAGAAATTATGCATGAGCAGCAGCAGCTGTTTGATGAAAAAATTTCAAAACTTAAGCTGCAGGAACAGGAGATTGAGCTCAAAAAAAATCAATTGCTGGCTCTGGAGGAACAATTCAAAAAAAACCAGGGAAATCTGACATCCAGGGAAGTTGAAATCAACTGCAAAGAGCAGGAACTCAGGTCACAGGAAATCAAAATCGATGCGAAAAGAAAAGCCCTTTCCGAATCTGAACAATCTCTGCTGGACTATCAGAACAAAGTGTTGCGGATGACAAAGATCTTTGAAAAAATGGAGTCTGCTTCAGCAGCTAAAATACTGGAGACCCTTGATCCCATACTTCTCTCAGATGTTATTTCGAAAATGAAAGATAAGAAGGCGGCTGAGATACTCCAAAATCTTTCCCTGGAAAAAAGCAGATCACTGCTTAAAAAGGGAAAATGATCAGCGAATCGTTACTGTTCTCATCGAACCCCTGATTTTTTCAGGATTTCAGGGATGTATTCTTCAAGGCCGAGTGCCATCACATGCAAGCCGTCAAAATGATCCCTGAGTTCCCTGATTACGCTGACTGCGATTTCCAAACCAGCTTTCAGTTCGTCTCCGGCCTTTTCCTGATGTCTGATCATTTCATCCGGGATATAAATTCCAGGAACTTTCTCCTTTAAAAATCTGGTGAATGTCAAGTCTTTCAGGATCGTGATCCCGGCAATGAAATAAGCCTGACCTTTGACTTTTTCAAGCATGCTCAGTGCAAGCTCAGGAGAAAATATCAGCTGCGACTGAAAAAACTGCGCACCTGCCACGATTTTTTTTCTGAGCTTCGCCAGATGTATCCACTCAGGGGTTGCTGTCATATTTACCGCTGCCCCTTTGAAAAATTTGGGTGCCCCTCTCAGCTTTTTCCCTGCCGAGTCCCTGCCCCGCTCCAATTCTGTCAGATTCCTCAGAAACTGGACTGAATCCAGATCAAACACCGGAAAAGCCATCGGGTAATCTCCCACTGATAAATGGTCTCCTGTGACAGCAAAAATATTCCTGATACCCATCAGATAAGCGCCGAGTGTGTCGCTCTGGAGAGCCAGGCGATTCCGGTCGCGGCATGTGATCTGAAAGACTGGCTCCAGGCCAGTCTGGACCAGTTTAGAGCAGACAGCCAGAGGGCAGACCCTCATCGTGGCTCTGTGATTGTCTGTAATATTGAAAGCATCGGCATAATCCCGCAGGAGCTCCGCTTTTTTCATAATCGTGGAAACATCTGTCCCTCTAATTGAAAAAAGTTCAGCAGTAATTGGAAATTCTCTGTTCCGTAATTTCTGTTCCAGTCTGCTCTCATTCATTTTCTAGTATTCAACTTTCTAGGGATCAGCTCTTCAGAATGGTTTGTGGGCAGAAAAATTCCTTCCAGAAGATGCTCTTTTCCCCGATTTTTCATGCGTTCATATATCTGGTACCAGGCGCAGTCTTTTCCAGGGTCGACTTCGCATTTGCCGTTCATGGAACCACCGCAGGGGCCATTCAGGATGAACTTGGCACATTGCGTAAGGGGGCAGATTCCTTCGGTCCGGCCGAGAATGCAGTTCCCACACAATGAACAACGTTCCTGAAACAGATGGTGGTTTTTCAAGGAACCCAGGAAAAGCGTGTCCAGAATCGGAAGCACATTTTTTCCTGGCAGGAAATCCTTCAAAACCTGGACTCCATTGCCGCAGGAAGCCAGCAGAATCGTTTCAGCCTGACCAAGCAGCTTGTTGCTTCTGACGAATTTACCAGTCAGAAGTTCGTTGCAGACACCCTCCACCTGTGCGCAGGTCACGATCTGATACCCGAGTCCCGCATAAAATTCCGCATAACCTTTGACTTCTTCTTCTCCGCCAGTATGGCAAAGCTTAGCGCAGACATCACAACCGATCAATGCCAGTTTTTTGCCTTCAATATGAACGATGATTTCCGAGCAATCTTTCGGACGGGTTATAATCATTCAAAAATCTCCTTGATCAGTTTCACTCCATGGAGGGCGTCCAAAGCACAGTAATCAGCTCCAATTTCACTCGCGTATTCCGGAGTCAGCACTGCTCCTCCCACCACGATCTTGACTGATCCTGCCGGAATTTCCCTCTTTACGAGCTCAATGACTTCCTTCATTTTAACCATAGTGGTTGTCATCAGTGCGGACAATCCAAGCACCCGGATCTGCTGATCCCTTTGTAACCGCTCCAAAATGATTTCCTTTTTTACGTCCTTCCCCAGGTCTATTACGGTAAATCCGTTACTCCGAAGCAACGCTGACACGATGTTCTTGCCAATATCGTGGATGTCACCTTCTACTGTGGCAAGTAAGATCTTTTTTTCGACCTGCTGAACTCCATCCTCAGCTATCAGTTTGGCAATAAATCCGGTGCAGGAACACATTGTTTCTGCAGCCGCGATCAGTTGAGGCAAATAGAATTCTTTTTCCTCAAATAGCTTTCCCACCCGGGTCATTGCCGGCATCAGTATCTGATTCAAAATTTCCAGCGGTTTTTTCTCGCGGCTTAGAAATTCCACCAGATCATTCGCGGTCTTGGTTGCTCCATTGACCACTGCTTCGGCAAGTTCTTCCTCGAGATTTCTTTCTTCGGGTTTCTCCAGATGCAACTTTCCTCTATTCACTCCATCCATGGGGATTTCAACACTCCGGAATAAATTCAGAAATCCTTCATCCCGGCCGGAAAGAGCGGATGCCGACCAGTATGCCTTCATGACTTCGGAATCACCCGGATTGATGATCACAGCGGAAACACCACAGTCAATGGCCTGAGATAAAAAAGCTGCGTTCAATCCAGACCTACCGGGAAGTCCGTGCGAAACATTGCTGACTCCAAGACTGGTAAACACACCTAAATTTTTTAAAATTCTGAGGGACTCCAAGGCGGTCTGAGCTGAACTCCGGTTTACTCCTATCGTCAAAGCCAGCGGATCAAACAGAAAATGCCTTTGATCAAGCCCGTATCTCTCTGCTGTTTTAAGAATCCGTTCCGCTATCTTAACTCTCTTGCCGGCGGTTTCAGGAATACCCTGCTTGTCAAGCAACAGGGCGATTGCCATGCATCCCCATTTTTTCAAAAGCGGGAGTATCAGCTCCAGTACATCCTGATCTCCATTAATTGAATTCACGATCGCCCTGCCTGTCAGATAAGGCAGCACCGCTGAAAGCACCTGGTGATTTGGGGAATCCACGCAGAGAGCGCACTTGCTGGTGGTCTGTACAATCCTGACAGCTTCTTTCATCGAAGTCAGTTCATCTGTTCCAGGAACAGAGACATTCAGATCGAGCACCTGGGCTTTTTCCCGCTCCTGTTTTACAGCATCCTGTCTCAATCTGAAAAAAACCCGATTGCCGATATCCAGAGCCAGTTTCTTTTTACCGGTGGGATTCAGCCGCTCCCCGATCAGAAGTGGTGGTAACCCAAAAGAACCGAAGCGGTATGTTTTGGAAATACTGCAAACCGAACTGCAAACATTGCTGTTTCGAGACTTTGGCAGTTTATCCTTCAGTCTAAGACTCAACTCCCTGATATGTGATTCGTCTGTTCCACAGCATCCGCCGATCAGATTCGCGCCTTTTTTTACAAAAACCAGTGCGTTTTCTACAAATGTCGCCGGAGATTCGGGATAAATCGTCTTTCCCTCCCTGACAGATGGAATTCCGGCATTCGGGAAGACAGAGATAAACAGACGGGTATTATCTGAGATTTCTTCGATAATCCGAATCATGTCCCCTGAACCTACTGAGCAATTAATTCCGATTCCTGAAACACCCAGTGTTTCCATGGTGGAGGCGAAAGTCGATGGATCCGTTCCGGTCAAGGTCCTCCCGTCCCTGTCGAAAGTCATCTGAGCGAAAACAGGGATTTTAACGAACTCCAGGGCGGAAACTACTGCGGCTTTAAGTTCCGACAAGTCGCTGAATGTTTCAAAAAGAATCAGGTCTATCCCGCCTTCGCACAAAGCCCTGATCTGTTCCCTGTAAATACCTGAAATTTCATCGAGAATCGCCGGATTGCTGTTCACCATCAACCCGGTTGGACCGACTGAGCCTGCTACAAAAGCCTTGGTTCCAGCGGCAGCTCTTGCCAGTTTGGCTCCCGCCAAGTTTAATTCGCGAACTCTGTCCGACAGTCCATAGCCGGCAAGTTTGGCGGAATTAGCTCCAAATGTGTTTGTTTCAATCAGATCTGCGCCGGATTTTAAATAACGAAGGTGAATCCCCTCAATCTCATCCGGACGCTGCAAATTCAATAATTCAGGGGCCTGTCCATTAAGAAGTCCGTATTTTTGCAATACGGTCCCCATGGCGCCATCCCCGATCAGGATGCGCTTTTTCAGCTCCCGGATAATATCCATTCTTTGAGATTCAGCTATTTATCCTGTTTTCCGTAAACAAGCCTTTTTTTTCCGACTTTAGGAAAATCAACTGTAATCTTCTTGATTCCGTCAGTGGTCATTCCGGCCTCCACCACTACGCCGGATTCATTGAACACAGGATGAAAAATCACATCGTCAATCATGTAGTTGCTGGTGGGCTTGTATTCTTTGCCGATTTCCTTCTTGTCTTTGGTCATACTTCCTCCAAATCAATGATTTTTTGAACTGATTTTACATGATTTAAGTTAAATATCAAGAAAAAAATCTTCAGGGTTGACTGATCTTCAGCACAAAGAATCCTAGCAAAGAGCCTTCGAAACTGATCGAATCCAGCTTCTGAGAAAAGGTTTTAGCTTGATCATAACTCATGAACTGACCCAGACAGACCTTGAAAAGTCTGCCACGAACCTGGATAAAGGCGTTCTGTCCTTCTCTGCCATTTAAAAAATCTCTCAGCTTCTCTGCACCGATCTTATCAGAATATGCCCCAGCCTGAAGTGTGTATCCGCTCACTGGAGTTTCAGCTGCCGTCGGTTTATCAATCAGCACGCTGTTGACAAAAGTTTCCACGGTTTTCGCTAGAATGGAGCTCTCTAAAGTCTCAGTGTGCTTCACGCTCTTTTCTATAGCCTTCTCATTGTCTGAACCTATCTTATCTGCGGATTTAGACGGAGAAGCCACCTTTTCCAAGGCAGTTTCTTTCTTTTCGGCTGTCATTTCTCTGGCTGGCTTCCCTACAACCGCTTCGGAAGTTTTTCCTGGCCTGGAAGATTCACCCGCCAAAACCACTTCCTTTGTGGTTTTCAACTCTTCTGTGGTTTTGACATCAGCCTGTGCAGCAACTTCCGCAGTTTTTTCTGTTTTCAAGTTTTCCTTGAGCTTTATAATTTCATCCTCCAGGTCACGCTGGGGATTCAATCCATTCGTGCTCCTTGAAACAATTTTACTCTGTATATTACCAGTCTGCAGCGTTTCCTTCAAAGCCAGCACATCCTTTTCTTCTTTGAATGATTCCAGTTCCAGGAAATACTTTGATTCATCGGGCACTATCTGCACAATGAAGTTTTTTGATTCAAACTCCAGCGCTCTCTGATTTGCATGGCGGAAGCTGTCAAAGCTTTCCAGGATTCTTAGAGAATAGGGCTTTTTTAAATCCCCGAAGTCTTCGGTTTTCTCAGCAACCGTCTTTTCAGGGGTTTTCAGATCCGGTCTGTCCTGTTTTTTTTCGGGTGTTTTAACAGTTTCTTCCCTGTAATGAGCCGAAAACAGTATCTGCTTTGCCTGCTCATTCTTTTCGATTTTTTTGTTGATCAGCACTCCCACGCTCACGATCAGGGCGAGTGTAACAAACCAGATGATATAAACAATCATCCTGTCGGTAGTCTTGGGTTTCCTGCTGTGGCCTTCCCATTCGAAGGAGGAGTTAGCCAAAATACTCTCCTTTGACCCCGGTTCCACAGAAAGGGCAGTTTCTCCCTTTCAACCGGTTTCTGACATTATAGCCTAATCTTTCAACAACCATCTTACCACAGCCAGGACAGAAAGTGGAAGAGGCTTCCTTATCCATCAGATTGCCAAGATAAACGAATTGAAGTTTTTCTTTGGCAATCTGATAAAACCGCTGCAGCGTCACCTGACTGGTTGCTGGATTCAAGCAGTTATATGAGGGATGATAACGTGAAATGTGCAGCGGAATCTCTCTGTCAATCTCTGCCACAAATTCAACCAGTTCCATGAATTCTTCTTCATTGTCGTTCAAGTCCGTGACCACCAGATTGGTCAACTCCACATGACAGGACTTGGCTGAAATTCGAATGGTTTCCAGCACAGGCGCCAGTTGTCCGCCGCAGTGCTTCCGATAGAATTCATCACTGAACGCTTTCAAGTCAATATTCATTGCGTCAATAGACGGCAGCAGCTCGGCAAGAGGTTCTGGCTTGATAAATCCGTTCGTTACCAGTACGTTTTTCTTGCCGTTTTTCCTGACTATCCTGCAGCAATCCGATACAAATTCATACCAGATCAGCGGTTCCGAATAAGTATATGCCACTCCAATCCCGCCATATTCCCTCAATAGATCAGCAAGATCCTCAGGCTGTATTTCCTTTGCTTGCGCTACCGCTTGAGAAATAGAATAATTTTGACAGAAAAAACAATGAAGGTTGCAGCCAAAAGTGCCGATTGAAAGAATTTCGGATCCCGGATAAAAATGATAAAGCGGTTTTTTTTCCACCGGATCCATGCCGATTCCGGTCACACTTCCGTAATTATCAGAGTATAGTCTGCCGTCGATGGCAGTCCTTGCCTTGCAATTACCGGTCTGTCCGTTTTTCAACCTGCATTCATGCGGGCAGAGAAGGCAGATCACATCTCCACGCCGATAATGTAGAGCTTCCTTAGGCATCTTGTCTCTTTAATGAAATGGCCTGTTTAGGGCATTTGACTACACAGATTCCACATCCTGTACAGAGGGTCGGGTCTACTGCCGGTTTGCGTTTCTTCTCCCCTGACAAGGCTTTAACCGGACATTCAACTATGCACAATCCGCAACCAACACAGTCGTTGCCGATAATGGCCTGTGACCTGACTTTAGGAATTCCCTTGATCATTCCGACCGGACATTTTTCGCAGCAGAGCATGCATTCCGTACATTTTTCATAATCAATTACAGCCAGATTATCAAAGACTTTAATCGCCTGTACTTTGCACACTTTCTCACAGACTTTGCATCCTATGCACCCTATATCGCAGACTTTTTTTACCTGTGCTCCTTTTTCATGTGAATTGCAGCCTACAAATACCTTTTTCCCAGCAGGAACCATTTTAATCAATTGTCTGGGACAGACTGGAAGACATTTCCCACAACCAGTGCATTTTTCAGGATTCACCTCAGCCAGCCCTTCACTGGAAACCGTAATTGCTGAGAATCGGCAGACCTTGGCACAGTTCCCATAACCAAGACAGCCAGATTGACAGCTTTTTTCTCCGCCAGAGATCAGGTCTGCTGCCATGCAATCTGGAATTCCTGAATAGATACATTCTTTTTTCGCAGATTCATTACTCCCATAGCAGAATACATAAGCCTTCCTGGCAGCAGCTTTTCCACCTGTAAGTCCAAGTAGAGACTGAATCCGAGAAATCGTCTTTTCTCCTCCTGGAAGACATAACCCTGCTGATGCTGCATTGATTGACAAGGCTTCTGCATAACCGGAACAGCCCGCAAAACCGCATCCCCCGCAATTGGATCCAGGAAGTAAGTTAAGTATTGCTTCCTGTCTGTCACTTTTTTTTTGATGGAAAGCAATAGAAGCAAGCGAAAGCAGTAAGCCAAACAGCAGTCCCAGCACTCCAAGTGTTAATAACGCAGCAGTCACTTTTCCTCCAGGGTCAGGAAGTGGATAAAATTCTCATTTGTTTGAAAATTCTGCACGAGCTTCCTTCATTTAAATATTATCCCACAAGGTTACAGGTCGTCAAGGAAAGTCTGGACAGCGGAAAGAAAAAGGATAAAATACAGGAATTAACAGGAAGTAATAGTAATAAGGGTTGTTGGAACTGTTGATAACCTGTCTTTTAAGACTGCAGGTGAATGCAATACAGAGCACAAGCACAAGTTGATTTCTTGTGGATAACTGGTGGAGCCAGGTGCATAGAATGACAAACAATGTCTTTTCCACAGACCTTTATCCTCCTCTATCCACAACCAGCAGTTCGAATCAGTCAAAACTATTAGAGCTAAGGGGAGAATCCAGACCAAACAGCTTGTGGATAAACCTGTGGATTGTGTGGACAACTTGCTTTGAAAAAAGAAGCTCTTCTGTTAAAATCGTTAGGAGAATCAACTTGTGGATAATTTTGTGGGAAACTATTTATTTTCTGCGGGGGCTATATGAATAACTGGGATCAGGTACTGGAAAAGTTGAAAAACATAACAAGTGCAGCTGCATTTGAAGGCTACCTGCGCAACATGAAGTTCCTGGAAAAAAAGGGAAACACCATTTTGATCGGTGTGTTTAATGATGTTGTCCTGAAGCGGATCAGGGAGAAGCATCAGGATCTGATTCTGGATTACATCAGGGATATTCCTGAATGGGCTAATGTCGATAATCTGGATTTCAGGGTAAATGAAGAGTATGACGAAGAAATAGACGAAACAATTAAAGAAGAAGAAAAAAATGTCCCTGATTTTAAACCTTCAGAAGACAGTACTTTTAGCCAGAAATACACATTCGAAAATTTTGTGACTGGTAAGAGCAATGAATTTGCCGATGCAGCCTGCGTTGCAGTAGCTAAAAATCCAGGAAAAACCTATAATCCTCTTTTTCTATACGGAGGGGCCGGACTGGGTAAAACACATCTGATGAAAGCCATCGCGAGCGAAGTGATAAAAAAAACTCCTCAACCCAGGATTGTCTATGTTTCTTCGGAACAATTCACCAATGAGTTCATCAGGTCGCTCATGGAAAAGAAACAGTATGAGTTCAAAAACAAATTCAGGCAGATCGATCTGCTGTTGATTGATGACATTCAATTCCTGGAAAAAAAGGAAGGGACGATCGAAGAATTTTTTCATACTTTCAATGATCTTTTCGAACATGGAAAGCAGATCGTCGTTTCTTCAGACCGCCCTCCGATCCAGCTTGGCAATCTTGAAGAGAGGCTGATTTCAAGATTCGAATCCGGCCTGATCGCTGATATCCAGACGCCTGATCTGGAGTTAAGAGAGGCCATTCTGAGGAGAGAGGCTGAGAAAAAAGGTGTAGTGATAGAAGATGAATGTGTTGTGCACCTCGCCAAGAAAATTGTTTCCAATATCCGGAAACTCGAGGGAGCCTTTATCCGAGTCTGCGCCTATGCTTCGATGAATAATATAAAGATCACCACCAAGCTGATGGATGAAGTGCTGCGCGATATGGTGACTACCAATCAGAAAAGGATCAGCATCGAGGAGATCCAGAGAGCAGTTGCCAGTTATTTTGGTGTCAAACTGACGGGCATGAAGGAAAAAAACCGCAGTCAGAACATCTCGTTTCCACGACAGATTGCCATGTACCTGTCACGAGAATTCACCAATGAATCTCTGCCTGCAATTGGCAAATCATTCGGGGGAAGAGATCATACCACTGTAATGCATGCCTGCAGTAAGATTTCTGAAATGCTGAAAACAGACCTGGAGTTCAAGAAGGAGCTGGAAAACATCATTAAACAGTTCAACGGGTGATTTTCAGAAGGCGGCTGTGGATAACTCTGTGGAAAATGTGAATAAGTCTGAAAATACCTATGTATGAAAAAGTGTTTGTCTGTAATCTAATAATGATTATCTAAAAGGTGCTCTCAATGGCTGCTCTCCGCAGGATCAGGCTGACAAGCTTCAGAAATTTCGACAAGGCTGAGTTCGAGATTTCTGAAAATACAAATGTGATATTCGGACCTAATGGTGTAGGTAAAACAAATCTGCTGGAATCAGTCTATGCAACGATCTACAAGGGAAGAAGTTTTTATCAGTACAGTCAGCCCTTGATAAAGAACGGAGCCGGATCTTCCCAGACAATGCTTGAATTTACAAATCCGGAAGGATTTTCAGAAGAAATCGGAATGCACCTGAAAAAAGGGGAAAAAAACTTTTTCAGGAACGGAAAACGGGTGATCAAATCCGATTTTCAGCGGAAGTATCCGTTACTGACGATTCTACCGGAAGACAAAGCAGTATTCAGGAATGAGCCCAAGCTGCGGAGATTTTTTTTTGACCGCAGTCTGAAGGAAGTAGATTCCGAGTATGAGAAGATGCTGATCGATTATGATAAAGTATGCAGAACAAGGCGTTTTCTTATGTATCAGCAGAAAGACGACGGAATTTATCTGGCGGAATGGATGCGGCTTGGTTCGTCAATCGTAAGAAAACGCATTTCTTATCTTAATGAACTGAATCGGATTCTGCGTAAAAGAGGCTATCCGCTGCTGCTTGGGTATGCAACTACAGCCGGACAGCCGCAGAGTGTGGATCAGAAACAGATTGCAGACGGGTTTGAAAACTGCTGGCGGCAGAAGGAGAGGGAAGAGCGTGAAAAAAAGAAGATTCTGATCGGGCCTCAACTGGATGATTTCCGTCTGATATATGAGGGGCGTGACACGAGATTTTTTGCTTCATCCGGAGAAACGAAGCTGGCTGTTTTCTGGCTGAAACTGGCGCAGGCCGAATATATTAAAAAAGAGCTTGGCACAAACCCGATCCTGTTGATCGATGAATTTCTGGAATCCCTGGATGAAGAAAAAGCCGGCATTCTTAAAGCGCAATTTTCCGGTTCACAACTTTTCATAACTTCCTGCCATGAAGTGATTTTCCGTTTTTTCGGCGATAGCCGCAGGATAGAGATCGGGATTTGACATAGAATTCCATGGAGATATAATTAGAAGGAACTTGTAAAGGGCTTTTAAATATAAAACAACAGGAGGAATCGATGGAATTCAGAAAATATGGATCTGCATATGTTCCGGAATATCAAGTAATCGACGAAACCCGAGGGCAGGGGATTCAGTCAATTATGGCTAAAATTTATGACTGGATGTCTCTGGGCCTTCTGATTACTGCCCTGGTCTCGTTCTTTGTCGCAGCGAATCCGGAACTGATGAAGACAATGGTGCTCTCGAATTTCGTCTGGATCCTGATGATCGCAGAACTGGGAATCGTGTTCGCGATTTCCGGTGCTGTCACCAGGCTGAGCTATAGTACTGCAGCAGCTCTGTTTCTGGTATATTCCGCGCTCAACGGCATCACGCTTGCTCCGATTTTCTACATTTATACAGCCGGTTCGATTGCAGCCACTTTTTTTGTCACTGCGGCCATGTTCGGCGCAATGGCAGTTTATGGACATCTCACCAAGGCAGATCTGACTGGAATGGGAAGCATGATGTTCATGGGTTTGATCGGTTTGATCGTCGCATCGCTTGTCAACCTGTTTCTGCAGAGCGAAGGTCTTTACTGGATTATCTCATACGCGGGAGTCGTGATTTTCTGCGGTCTGACTGCCTGGGATGTGCAGAAATTCAAACAGTGGGCAGGAGCAGATCCTGAACTGAGTAATAAGCTCTCTATCCTCGGAGCCCTGGCGCTTTATCTGGATTTCATCAATATCTTTCTCCATCTTTTGCGGATCATGGGGCGCAGGAGATAGCAGTTTTAGTAATTGCTGCATTTAAAGCATTGTTCATCGAGAGAAGTCGGTAAGTTAGTATGTTGGGAGATGGAAAAAGCATAAAACCATACCAACATATAAACATGCAAACCTACTAACTTCTTGGAGAGTCGTTTGCAGTTAATGAAAGAGCCTTTCAAAACAGCGGCAGCTCGAACTTGAGGAATGTGCTGTTTCCTGATCCGTTGCGTTCCTGAACAGCATATCCGAGCCTGGTGATGACCGGAAGTTTTCCGACGACCAGACTTTTCAGCCGGAATTCCGCTCCGCAGCTTGAGAGGAAGTCAGACCAGTCAGGCCTGCCGCTATACCAGCAGTTGCCGGAATCATAGAAAAGAACCCCGAACAGTTTATTCAGATACAAATATCCAATTTTAGGACGGACTATTCGAGCGTAAAGCGGAAAACGGAATTCACCTGTGAGCAGTAGATATCTGGTTCCAAATTTGTAATCTGTCTCGAAACCACGCACTGTATCAAGCCCGCCGATTCCATACAGAATGGGAGAATTGAGGGTGCTGATTTTGTCCTTGATCCCGTATGCCGAGCGCAGGAACAGAGACTGGGGATTGTGATGCAGGGTCAGGTATTCTTCCCACTGAGCGCGATATTCGTTGTAAACAACTTCAGAACCCAGCAATCGATCGGCTTTGCGGAAATCAAAACGCAGAGAACGTCCATCCCGGGGATTGATGTCCCAGTCAGGGGAAGATCTGAGCTTAAAAAACTTGTACCCGATCTTTAACAGGTTGATGTTGCCTTGAAACGGAGGCGGCAGAATAGGAGGATCCAGTTCAACGGAGCTGATCTTCTTGTTTTCCAGTCCCCAGAACACAACTTCTTTGGGATTGAAGGGATAATCAAACTGCAGATCAAGTGTTTCATTGCGTTTAATATATTCGCTGTCCCCGTAATGGCTTTGGTAGACATTGTTTTCATAAGAGAAATTGGTGGTGAAGGCATAATCCCGGGAAATGAAATCGATTTTTTCTCCAAAGCGTTTTGTTTCAAGATTGTAGAAGAATTTACCAAGGAAATTGTTGTACCCGATGAAATCGGACATTGAAGTCAGCAGACCTACTCTGCCTTCATCATCATATTCACCCCATGGTGTGAAAGCAGACAGATTCAGTTTTTTGTCATAACCTCTTACTGGATAATCAAGGCCACGAAGATCTACTGCCGTGGTACCGCAGACAGGAGCGACGATCTGCTTTTTAAAAAGATTGGAAGTGTCACAGACCCGGATGGTATAAGATGATTTTTCGTATGTTGCCACGGCGAGCAGGTTGCCAGACAGATCGAAATCCAGGATATCCCTTGAAAAATCTCCGACTTGATACAGCACGCCTTGGGAAAAATAGACACCAGTGGTTTCCTTATCGGTTACAGGCGATTCAGCCAGCTCGTAAATTACGCTTTTCTCACCTGCTGTGCGATGGAGGAAGAAAAGACCGTTCTCAGTAGCAACCGGAATCCGGTTGTCGTCTGGAAAATTAGTCAGCGGGGAGAGTCCTCCTTTCTGATCCAGAAGCACCACCTGGCGGGAATGACCATCAAAGGCGCTGGCCAGGAGTTTTCCCTCCCTGGCCCGCAGCGCATAGAAGTAATAGCCGGTATTCTCAGGAAACAGCATTTTACACTCCCCGCTGTTCAGATTCAGCTGGTAAACCCCGTTTCCGAACGGATTGTATCGAATGAAGGCCACTGAGCAATTAGAGAGATAGCAGGGAAAACGTGCGGAAAAATCAGTGGTGAGGCGTCTTTTTTTTCCTGAACTGATATCAAGCTGAAAGACATCATAAAGATAGCGCCTGGCTTTCTCGGAAAAATAAAGATGTGAGTAAACGATTGTTTCCCCGTCAGGAGAGAAGTCATAAAAAGGGTCTATGTTTGTAAGCACTTTGCGGTATTTACTTGTTAGAAGATCACAGAAATAAAGGTCGTTCTGTTGATGAAGTTCCCTTTTCTGATCAGCGATCAGAGCCAGGGTTTTTCCATCAGGAGAGAAACGCGGGTAACGCTGGTATTTAGCCGGGAACGAGAAAGATTTGATCGAACGGGATTGAGAGGGAGAGTAAACCGCGTCCTTTTCGTACTTCTTCTGATAAAATCTGAGATATTCCTGATACACAGCCGATACATCCTTTCCAGTCAGAGATTTAAAGACCTGTTCCAGCCTGAAGGGATTTCTGGAATAGGCTTTGAGAAAAGCTGCAATGCCTTGATCCGGAATCAGCTGCTCAAAGATGAATTTGACGAGTGCAAAACTTTCCAGATAGCCGCAATGTCTTTTTTCAAGATCATAATAATAGAATGAATTCAGATCACTCAGAGACATGAATTTGTTGTCCAGGGAGACGGAACGCATATAAGAATCCTGACATGAATTCCATGATTCCCCGACATACTGGGCCAGGCCTTCGATCAGCCACAGAGGCATCAAGCCGAGAGACAGCATTCTCTTGTAAAGATTAATGTTTCCTGACAGGTACTTGAAGGTAAAAATATGTGCCAGTTCGTGAGCGACCAGTTCCTGATAAGGCGGGAGCAGCGTGGAATCTTCATTGACGCCGAAGTATTCGTTGAGCACTATTTTATCGGTGAAAGGGTCTGCATCACCATAGGAAAATTCATCATTGCTCTGAATCACCACTGGGGTTTTTCCAGGGAGGTCGATGCCAAAAACACCCTTTTCCCGCAGATAGGCGTTTTCAGCCAGATTACAGATATAATTTCCCAACCTCATTTTTCCGGATCCAAAGAAAATCTTAAAATGTTCGCTTTCAATGCACTGGGTTTTCTCGTCAGGGTGGTTGATCGGATAAGCCGAGAGACTATAGCAAAAGCAGAAAAAGAAAAAAAGCAGTTTAGCCATCTATGGAACTATCGGATTTAGGCGCAGCCTGGATTAGAGTTGAATTGATTTAAAAGCAGCCTAGCGATATTATTAAACCAAGGAGGAAAAATCTGATGAAAATCGGTTTTAAAGTCAATGGCAAGTCATATAAACTGGCAGGGGACGAGTGTACCACCCTGCTTGAACTTCTGCGTGATAAACTGAACCTGGTCGGCACAAAAGAAGGCTGCGGCAAGGGTGAATGCGGGGCCTGTACTGTTCTCCTGGATGGAAGAGCGGTAAATTCATGTCTGGTGCCTGCGACACAGGCTCAGGGAAAGGAAATCATCACTGTGGAGGGACTGGAAAAAAACGGAGTGTTACATCCGCTGCAGAGGGCTTTCATAAGTGAAGGAGCTGTACAATGTGGCTTCTGCACACCAGGAATGCTGATCTCAGCCTATGCCCTTTTAATGGAAAAAAAGAATCCTACAGAGCAGGAAATAAAGACAGCCCTGTCCGGAAACCTCTGCCGCTGCACAGGATACGATAAAATAGTCAAAGCAGTGATCCGTGCAGCTCTGGAAATTGGAGACGAGCATTGAAAAATCGAATCTACAAACCACGGGACAGAAAAGAACTTCTGCATCTGATGGAAACGCTGGACCCTTATCAGATTGTCAATGGCGGAACAGATATCCTGGTGAAGCTGAAAGAGGGAAAATTTTTCGATTCTTCGCTGATCGATATTCATGATCTTGAATTTCTGCAGGGAATTGATTCAGAAGAATCTGTGCTCCGGATCGGTGGTGCAGTTACGCTTTCAGAAGTTGCGCGAGACCTGCGGATCGGCAGGGATCATCCCGAACTGGCTTCTGCCTGTCTAGCTGTAGGTTCTCCTCAGATCAGGAATCAGGGTACACTCGCTGGAAATGTAGCCAATTCATCACCGGCCGGGGATACGATTCCAGCACTCCTTGTTAATGAAGCCAGGCTTTCCATAGATGGAATTGCCGGGAAGCGTGAAATTGAACTCAATGCTTTCTTTACTGGTCCGGGTCTGAACATACTGCAGAGAGGCGAATATATAGAAAAGATAATCATTCCAGCTGCAAACGGTGCAGGAGTGTTTCTGAAAATGGGGCAGAGAAAAGCTCTGGCAATCGCCAAAGTGTCTCTGGCGGTACGGCATGACACTTTGTTCAGGATCGCGCTCGGTGCTGTTTACAAGACTCCTGTCCTGGCCAGGAAAACAATGGACTATCTCAACAACTGTGCAACTGTCGGACAAGCTGAGCGTGCTCAGGCGGCAGAAATCATCCGGACAGATTGTGAACCGATTACAGACATCCGTTCCGAAGCCGGGTACCGTCTGGACATGGTAGTCTATCTGCTAGATAAAGCGCTGGATCAGATAAAAATTTTACAAACTCACTGATTATTTTATTGTGATCAAAGGCCAGTTTCAGATCTGGCAGTTCTTTGAAAGGAAAAAGAGAGGTTTCCTTCGCGTCATCTGCAGGCTTAGCTTGAGCAAGGGAATCGGTCGGGATCAGATAGATAATACTGGCAGTATGGCTGCGGGGGTCACGATCCGGGTCTGAAAAAACCCCAAACAGATATATATTGCTGACCCTGAGAGACGTTTCTTCGAGCATTTCCCTGCGCAGGGCATGCTCCACTGTTTCACCGTAATCAACGAATCCTCCAGGAAGGGCCCAGCAGTCTGCAAACGGTTCGTTTTTCCTTTTAATCAGCAACAGCCGCCTGGAATCGTAAATCAAACCGTCAACTGTCAGCGAGGGATTCTGATAGATCATTCGGAAATTATACCATAAACAAAATTCTGAGAGTAGACACGCTGCCCTGCTATTATGTAAAATACAGGTTGAAGAGGGAAAATTGAGAACTTTTCTATTGTTTTTGTTTTTCGCCTTTACCCTTCATGCAGAAAAATTTTCCTATTACAGAAACGGAATCAAAATTCTGGATCTGACCAGGGATTTCCGCGAAGAGAGATATGAGAGCAGGACTTGCCGTCTTTTTATTCTGACATTCAGCGAAAAAAAGGGAGAGGAGGAATCAATTCACGAAGATACATACTATGAGTACACAGATTCCAACCTGAATCCTGTCGCAATTCTAAAAAAATCAAAAATCAATGGAGAATTGATTGAAAATCTTGAGATTAAATTCCAGGCTGGAGCGGCTGTTTTTTTCTTGGATGGAACAGAATTCAGAAGATCAGGAGTTCCTGAAAATTTTTATCTGAAATTTACGCTGCCCGAACTTTACCGTGAAAATAAAATTACTGATTATGAAGTCAGCGAGTTTGATGTCTTTGACGAAGAGACCTGCAGAGTTTCCAGGATGACTTCCAGAAAACTTGGAGACAGATTTAAGCAGGGAGCTTTGGAAGAATTTGCGGTTAATTATTGTGGAAGAGAGCAGAATCTTTTTTTTAACTCCAGCCGGGAACTGTTGACTCTGCTTGACTCTGATCTTCAGCTGATAATCCGAAGGATGGATGAGAGCAGCGAACCGATTGCACCGTTATGGGTTCAACCAGTCTGTTCACTGGATTGCTCAGCGATCACAGATTGTGAAATTGAAGTTGGACTTATCGAGGCCATTGCGCCGCTGCTTGTAAATGGAACTCTTACAGAAATTAAAAACCAGCGGACTTATCTTAGTGCTTTGAATCATACCGGCAGACTGCCCAAAAAGATCAGTCACACCATTAGTACGGACGAAATTTCTGTACTGGCCGGGCAGATCGTGAAGGGAGAAGAAAACCCCGAATTAATAATTGCCCGGATTTCCGAGTTTTGCAGAAGACTGAAAGTAGAACTGGAAACAGGGGTGCAATTCAGATTCCCGGCTGATGTAATCAAATCCGGCACTGGCACTCGACTGGAAGTTGCACTGCTGTTCAACGCTCTTCTCAGGGCAGTTGGCATGGAAGCCCAGGATTGCGTTGGATTTATATATACTCAGGGGTTTTTCCGCCAGGATTTCTGGGGTAGACTTCATCTGGGAAAAGATGTGCTGGATCTGAACTATTCCGGATTACAGGAAGCACTGTATTTTCCGATCTGGGAAGGAGATCTGACAGGCAAGTCCGGATTAATCTCAGATCTCTCAACATTGAACTGGATCAAGCAGTCAGCCAGGATCACACAGTACTCAAGGTCCGGCAAACTGATCCACCCTTTGGATAACGAACCGATCCATCAGCGGATCGGGGACAGTTTTATCTCAGAACGTTTGAATTTCACTTTTTCACTCAGCAATTCTGAATTCACAGATCAATACGGAGAGTTCAATGAAATAAGGCTTCAAATACTCGGCACAGAAAAAAGTCCTGTAGAAATCCGGGTCAGCACCGAACCTGTCGGATACTGCTCCAATCTGCAGGAAGCACTTGCGCACCACGTGAAAGTATTGGAAAAAGAATCGCGAGATTTTCAGTTTGGCAGTTCTGCTATTCCAGCACATCTTCCGAATTTCATAGTGATGAATTATCTGATCGGCAGGCCTACGGAAAGAAAAAAAGTGTTTGAAGCGCTGCGGCTTGGAAAGGATAACCTATACAAAATCAGATTGGATACAGAAGATTCAGTTGACGGGGAACGATATTTCATGGATATCCTGAAAAGTTTTGAGGAAATCAAGAGTTGAGTATGAAACAGTTTAGATCAGTTGAGACTGATTCCCTGCCAGAACTTGAAGGGCAGTTGATGGCGACAGAAAATCCGGTTGAAATCGCGACTCTGTTGAAAAAGATCGCGTATACAGGGGTAAACAGAGCAGCAATTATTTTAAAAACCTATCTGAACCATGGTGATAAAAGGGTCAGAGCCAACGCGGTGGAAGGTTTAGGATATTTTAATGATCCAGAGCTTGCACCGTTTTTACTGGGATATCTGGAACGCGAATCCGATCCTAGAATCAAAGGAAACATTATTAAGATCCTGTGGAAATACGGAACAGGGCCGATTCGTGAAGAATTGAAAAAAATGCTGGTTTCTCCGAACTTGTCCGAATTAAAAAGTGGGCTTCATGTCAGTGAGCAAATTGACGATTCTCTGACTTACGAACTACTGACTGAAGCGAGTTCGGAAACATCCAGGGAGTCCCGCAGACTGATTCTGGAATCCCGCAGAAAACTGAGCAGTGCCCCTGCTAAATATATTGTTTTCGGATCAAAAGTGAGCAAATATACAGCAACCATTCTGGGATTAATTTTTTTGTACTTTGCCTTCGGATGGCTGTATCGGCAAATACCGGACAGAGGGAAAAAAGGCGAGGACATCAACAAGGTAGCTGTGAATCAGCTGCACAGAACTATCGCTGAAGCCCTAGGCCATGAAAACTATTCTCTGGCAATCGAATACTTGGATCAACTGTTAAGACTGACTCCTGTTGACAGAGAACTTAAATTAAAACTGGCTTTCTGTTACTATCGCTTGGGCAGCCTCGATAACGCGGAGGCATATTACCTGGAATCAATCAAAGACTTTCCGCGGGAGGAAGCCTTTCACGGGCTGTGCAGGGTTTATTTTAAAAACGGGAATCTGGAGAAGATGCTCAGCCTGATCATTGATTATCAGAAAAATTTCCCCAAAGGAAGTTTACGGGAGATTCTGGAAGCAAATAAATTGCTGATGGAAAAAGGGCTCGAAGCTGCAGCAAGTTACCGGGAAACATTGACTGTTCCCGCAGAACCACTTTGTCAGATGGCTCTGAATGACTTAGACCTGGAAATCTCAGCCAAGAGTGATTTGGAGCGGAAAAACAACCCATCCAGATACGCCGTTTTTCTGATCAAGAAGGGAGATTATCAGGGAGCGATTGGGGTTTTCAGAGATCTGATCGATTTCGACAGCAGACCCACAGAAGCCTATTTCATGCTTGCTGACTGCTATCTGAAGATCGGGAGTCCCGAGAAAGCCCGGAAGATTCTGCAACAACTTCTGTCCCAAGGTTATTCAAGAGGGAGGGTTTACGCCAAACTGGCAGAGGCATACCTGTCGTCTGGAGATTACGGGGGTGCATATTACATGTGCAGACAGGGAATTACACGTGGAGAATCTCCTGAATTGCATCTGCTAATGGCCAGGATTTCTTCCTGGTTCCGTGCGGATGAACAAGCCTGTCAGGAAGTGGACAGGCTGCTTGGAGTTTCCACCGAGCCTTCAGTAAAATTTGGCGGATATCTTCAACAGGGAGCTATTTTCCACAGGGCTGGTAATTTAGCGGCATGTCTTTGCAGCCTGGACAGAGCTTTGAAAATAAAACCGGATGACCCGGAGGTCGGGATTAAAATGCTTTCAGTCAGAGTGGAAGCTGGCACAGAGGAGATTGAAGATCTGATTCTGGAAACAGATAAATTATGCCGCAAGGATCCAGCAAACCCTGAATTGAATAACCTCCTGGGTATTCTATATTATAAAATGGGGAAACTTGAACCTGCGATCTCATGTTTTAAGCGGATTATGGAACATGAAATTTCCGACTGGAAGCTGGTAGCCATGAACAATCTTGGAATCTGTCATGCCAAAGCCGGACAGTTGAGTGAAGCCGAGCAGATACTGGATCTGGCTTTCAGAACAAGTTCAAACCCTGATGTGTGCTGCAACCTGGGGAGACTTTATCAGCAGCTGGGGCAGAATGAGCGTGCCAGATCAAGATATTTTACAGCATTGAAAAGTGACCCTTATCATATGCAGGCGCTTTTGGGATTGACCGGAAAGACTCACAAAGCCGGGGACGAAGAACTCTCTGAAAAGCTCAGAGAGATCTTTAAAACAGTTTTAGACCGGAACAGGATGGCCGAACCAGATTTTTCTGATTACCTGCCAATCTACGGGGTGGAATAATGTACTTCTACGAATCGATCAATGGAAAGCCTGTCAGGGAAATCGCACGGCCCCAAAAAGACATCGTGGTACTGGGGAAGAATCCTGATTGTGACCTGGTCTTGAAGCTCAGAGGAATTTCAAGACATCACTGCAGGATTGTGTTTGAATCAGGGCAATTTTTTATAGAGGACACAGGGTCGACGCTGGGTACGTTTTTAGAAAAGAAAGAGGTTTTAGAGAAAACCCGGATTAGAGATCTGAGTCCTGTCAGCATAGGTGAATTAGAGTTCGTTGTTTCAGAAATTCCACTTTCGTTTGCAAAGGAACTGAAAACAACCAGGATGATCATTGAGAGTTATCTGGAGCAGTTCCCAGATTTTCCAGCGGAGTTCAAGAAAGCCCTGGAAAAAGTAATCAGCGAGATCTCTACTCTTTACGACATTGCCAGGCAGATCAACAGCGAGGAACAATCCCAGCAGATATTCAACCATATCATGGACAAGATAAGCTCTTTTTTCGGAGTGAAGCGCGGGTTTATCATGCTTCTGAATAAGGAGGGAAAATACAAACCCGTTTCGATCAAGGAAGTGGAAGACTACTTTGACGAAGGAGAATATCATCTCAGTAAAACCATTGTAAATAAAGTGCTGCAAAGTGGAGAAGGCTTTTTCACTGCCAACGCTGCTGCAGATACCGGGCTTGAGATGGCCAAAAGCGTCATCCAGTATCAAATCCATTCAGTGATCTGCGTACCGCTTGTTTCAGGGAACCGGAGACTTGGCCTGATTTATCTGGAAACCGAATCTGAGCAGCCGCCGTTCAAGGTGAAAGATCTTTACTTTCTGCAGGCCATAGCCGAACATCTCGCGATCATCCTGGATAAAGAAAGGCTTTACAACGAGCTTGCGGAAAACAAAGTGATCAGCGAACAGCTGCATCTTGCACAGGAGATCCAATATTCCTGTCTTCCTGCGGAATTACCTGAGGTTGACGGGATGTATTTTGATGCTCATTGCGAATTTGCCAGGGAAACCGGAGGCGATTTTTATGATTTGATGGAATTGGACGGTGGAAGGCTTGCGTTTCTGGTAGGAGATGTCTCGGGCAAAGGGATTCCCTCCGCCCTTTTGTCCACAATGGGAAAAGGAATTTTCCGTGCTGTACTATCAGAAGCCAGGAGCCCTTCTCAGGTTCTGTGTACTGCAAACAGGATCCTGTATCAGGAAATCAAAGGGCTGTTCCAGAAAATGTTCATTACATTGTTCATCGGTATTTATGACCACAAGAAGAGGGAACTGACTTATTCTTCTGCCGGGCACGAAAGCGGGTACATTGTCAGGGGAAAAGAGCTGCTGGAACTACCTACACAGGGAATGCCACTAGGTGTAAATAATGATAGCAGTTACACCGAAGGAAAACAGGTGCTGGAAGAGCAGGACCTTGTATTCATCTACACGGACGGAATTCCTGAAATGAAAAATTCAAGCGGAGAATTTTATGAAACAGAAAAACTGCAGAAGTTCATACTGGAAAAGACACCCGCGAATCTGCTCAAAAAGAAGCTGATCCGCAATCTGGCTGAATTTCAGGGAGAAGCCGATCTGTCCGATGACCTTACATTTCTGTATCTAACCCTGGCACCGGAACTGACCTATGTTGCGGAAATGCCTTGTGATTTGAAGACTTTGGATGATTTCGTGCGTTCCGCAGAAACGTTCCTTACATCGAACGGAGTCAACGGTGAATTTCTGGATGAAGTTGTGATCTGCCTTTATGAAGCCCTGACCAATGGATTGAAATATGGAAAGAAAGGTTTTCCGGTGGAACTCAAACTTCAGATCCTGAACAACAAACTTAAAGCAGTGGTTAAAAACAAAAAAGATCAGATGAGACCTATCCCGGCTTTAAATCTTCGGACGCTGATGGACAGCCAGACGATTGGAAAAAGAGGACTCCCGCTGGTGTCCAAGCTTACCAACGAGATGTTTTTCAAGTGTGACGAGGAAGACACCAGTTTTTATTTTTATAAAAATTACGGAGGGGACTGATGGAGATTACAATTAAAAGAAAGAATGCAGGAGTTAGAAAACAATATTCTGATGAAGGATCGCTTAATCGTGAAATAGTTGTAACTATAGTAAGTGTGAAAGGCAATTTTACCGCAGCAAACTGCCGGGAACTTGAGGACAAAATCACAGATCTGATCCTGAATGGACTTGGGAATATTGTGCTTAATCTGTCTGAAGTAGGGATGATCGACAGTATGGGAGTTTCCACCCTGCTTAACATTCTCAAAATGGTCAAGCAGTATCAGACCAAGGCTGAAATCAAGATTACTGAACTTTCCAAAGGAGTGAATACCAGACTCCTGTTCACGACTCTTACGGATGAGGAAATCAAGCTGATCGCTCCCCAGAACGGGAGGGCTCAGAAAGTCTTGAAAATGGTGCACCTGCAGGATCTGATCACAATATATGATGACGAGGAAAAGGCGGTTCACAGCTTCGGGGGCTAGTTTTTTTCATTCACTCTAATCTTGTCCAAAGCCTTGAGACAACTGCCAAGAAGATAAAGTGAGCCCGTGATAATCAGCGGCAGGTTTTCCCTTCGAGCAATTTTCAGGGCTTTTTTCAAGGCATTTTCATTTTTTCTGGACACACAGATCCTGTTTTCAGGCAGATATTTAGTCAGCTCAGCGAACAGACTCTTCAACTTGAGAGTGCGCGGACTTTCAACTTCTGTCAGAACCACTTTCTTCATACGGGGAGCTAGGATGCGGATGAATTTACCGTATTCCTTGTCTTCGAGAATCCCAAGCAGAAAAAGAATTTTCCTGCCGCAAAATTCCTGTTCCAGAAATTCAGACAGTTTCTTTCCGCTGATCTGGTTATGCGCTCCGTCTAAAATCACCAGTGGATTATGACTGTATACCTGAAGCCGGCCGGGCCAGCTGATCAGGGAAAAGTCGCGAGTGGATACATTTACAGGAAATCCGATTTTCGAGAGCAGTTCAAGGGTGAGCAGCGCGGCTTTGAGATTTTCCAGCTGATGTGCTCCGGGTAAGGGAAAAAAAAGATTGCGGTACAAAAGTTTATTCCCTTTGAAAACATCAAGATGGAGGCCGGAGAGATCCGATTTTTGCACGGCAATTCTGTAATGTGAGGGAGCATAAAAAAGACTGGCGCCAGGGCTTTCTGTCACTTTCTTCCGGATTACCGGAAGGGTTTCAGCTCCCCGGTTGACATTAACGACCAGGCTGTTTTCTTTGATGATACCTGCTTTTTCGGCTGCAATCTGGGCTAGAGTGTTGCCCAGGATCCGGATATGGTCGTAATGGATCCTGGTAAGCACGCAAATATCACCGTCAGCAACGTTTGTCGCGTCCAGACGACCGCCGAGTCCTACTTCGACAATCGCCAGTTCGACATGCTCCTTTCTGAAGATGTAATAGGCAAGGGCCGTGAAGATCTCAAAAAAACTTGGTTTAGCGCCGAGTTCAGTTTCAACCTGCAGTATAGCGGGCCAGATTTCACTGAAATTCTCTGCAAATTTGTTTTCGCTGATCTGCTGATTATTGATCCTGATCCGTTCACAGAAACTCACCAGATGCGGGGATGAAAAAAAACCGGTCTTGATCTTTCCGGTCAGAACTCCACTCAGGATCGCTCCAGTGGAACCTTTGCCCTTTGTACCTGTGATATGGACGATGCGGTATTTTTTTTGCGGATTTCCCAGAATTTCTGAAAGTCGCTTGATCTTGGCCAGTTCATATTTGACGCCTGTATTGATGATGTTGTCCAGTTCACGCAGGGCTTCCTGATAAGTAAAGCGGTAAACAGCACTGCTCTCGGATGAGCTATGCTTTGATGGTCCAGACAGTGGTTTCTGAAACAGTATTTTCATCTCAGGCCTGCCAGAAAGACCGCGCTGAATTTTTTGTAGGAAAAATAGGTCAATAAACCGTTAATGACTCCCTTTGCAAGGTTGAAGGGGATCACGGCAGAGCAAAGGTAGTGATTCAAGACAACGGGATCTTTGAGAAACCCAAGCACCAGGGGGGCCAGGGTGAGGTTTGCCAGATACATTACCGCTGTGAGGCTGCCAATCGATAGTATGATTCCGATTGCAGCACCTGGCTTGGTGTGTATTTTACCGTAAATAATCACTGTGGGCAGAACAAAGGATAGACTTGCCAGTAAGCTCATGAATTCCCCGAAAAGAGGATATGGAGAAGGCTTAAGAAGAACGTGGCAGAGATTTCTGATGACAAGGATCAGAAAGCAACTCCCGGCTCCGCTGTAAAGTCCGGTCATCAGAGGAATCACATCGCTCGGATCGAATTTCAGAAAAGTAAAGGAAGGGATTAGTGGTATCTCTATCAGCATCAGGAGGAAGGAGGCTGCTGATAGCAAGCCCAGTTTAGCGATTTTCTGGTTTGTTTTCATGCTCTTTCTTGACTTGCTTGAGGTCAGCTGCGTCCACTTCCTTGATGGACTCGTCTTCCAGCATGATTTTGATTCTATGCTTCAAAATATCCAGCGAGAGGACTCTGGCTTTTTTTCCTTCATAAAGCACTGCCTCATTTATTTCAGGCAGGCATTTCCGCTCACAGAGATAGGTTTCATTCTCATAATTCAGACAGCAGAGAAGCCGTCCACAGATCCCGGAAATTTTACCGGGGTTTAGAACCAGGTTCTGATCTTTGGCCATTTTAATGGAAACGGATTTGAAATTCGTCAGATAGCAGTTGCAGCAGATATGCATGCCGCAGGGACCTATACCGCCGATCAGCTTGGTTTCATCTCTTACACCGATCTGCCTAAGTTCGATTCTAGTCCTGAATACAGAGGCTAGCTGCTTCACAAGTTCGCGGAAATCGACTTTACTTGGAGCAGTGAAATAGAACATGATGCGGCTGCCGTCAAAAAGGTAATGGACCTTTACCAGCTTCATCACCAGATTGAGTTTTTCGATCTTTTTCTTGCAGATGTCCATGGCCTTTGCTTCGCGGTCTCGGTTGCGGTCTTCCTGGGAGAAGTCAGCATCCCTTGCCAGTTTCACGAATCGAGCGAAGTACTGCACGTCTTCATCACAGAGTTTATGTTTGAAAAATTTCAGGACAGAGACGAATTCTTTACCACGTTCAGTATTAATGACCCAGTGATCCATGAGTCTGATCTGATCCTGATCAGGGTTAGTGTCTAATGGAGCGAAAAAGATGGTCCGGATTTCCTTGATCAGGCAGACCGCATACTCGCTTTCGTTCCCCAGATATTTTTTAGTATAATCAGGGACTTCGACTTTCTTCTTGCCGCCCTTTTCCCCTTCTTCCTCTTCCATCACTTTCTTGAATTCATCGCTCTCGTCAGGATCGAGGAACATCATCTTATACTGCAGCAGTTTTTCTTCGTCCATGCCAAATCCTCAGTAAAATTTCAATGGTTAAAAAAATCTCGTAACAAGGTATCAAAAAAAGGGCTGCATCCAGTGTGTTGGTATCTGAAGGCAGCCTCTTTTTATCTGGAATCGGATTATGCTTTTTCTTCTTCTTCTTCTGTCTTTTCCTTGCCTTTCTTGATCACTTCAGGTTCTTTTGCCTCTTCAACTATCTCGCCTTCAACCGGCTCTGGTGTTTTCTCTTCCACAGGTGCGGCGACAGTTGCGACCATGGCGTCCAGGTCTTCCAGGATCTTGATTTTGTCGCTGATCGCCAGATCTTTGATCCTGATTGAATCATGAAAATTGAGGTTGGTGACATCGAGTTCGATAAAATCCACTGCATCCCTCGGATAGCATTCGATTTCGATCTGATCGAATTCTTTCTGCAGTATCCCGCCCTGTTTGACGCCGATCGGCATTCCAATGTAACGGATGGGAATGTTGAAACGCAGCAATTCCTTGGGGTCGAATTCATAAAAGTCGAAATGAATCAGGCTTTTCTTGATCGGGTCGATGTCATAATCCTTGATGATAACTGTTTTGGTTTCTTCCTTGCCGTCAGGTCCAAGATAGGCAAGTTCGATGATTTTCTTGTTGTGAGTCAGATTCTTGAATTTGAGGTAATCGGACAGCTTGAGCTTCACAGGGATGTTTTCATTAAGCTTTCCATAGATGATAGCTGGCAGAAACCCTGCGGAACGCAAGCGCGTGTTGGCATTTTTTCCGGTCTGGTCCCGGTGCTGGCATTTAAGTTGTTCCATAAGATTCTCCTTTTATAGATAGAATTTTATCCATCTTTCACTTGGAAAAACAAGTTTAAACGCATTATGGCAACAAGTCAAGCATTTATCGAGAAAAAATTGCACATAGAGTTATTTAGTAACTGGCAGGGCGTATTTTTTCAGACTTTCCGGCAGCAAAGTATAAGTTTCACTGACAGAAGGCACTGTCCCTGGCTGGCCGTTCTTTTCCATGATTGCCATCCCCTTCTTTCCCAGTAGGAAGTCGACGAAGGCAAGGGCGGCAACCGGATTGGGAGCGTTTTTCGGGATCGTAACCCCGTAAGTCATCACATCACCTTTCTGCAGTGTTTTACTGCCTGGTTCGGTCCCGGAAATCTCCGTGCTGACCGAAGCATACAGATCGATGAACTTAGGACTCTTGAGATTGATCTCGTCAGGCAGGGAGATATATTTCAGTTTGTGCTGGAGGGCTACAGATTTATAAAGGAAGATGTAATCAATTTCATTGGCTTCAAGAAGAGAGAGCAGATCCACTTCCTTTGGTCGTATATAGCGGATATCTTTTTTCAAAAGGCTTTCAGTGAGGCCGGGGGTTTTATAATACAGTTCCGCAAGCTTCATTACGATCACTGACCTGTAACCGCAGGGATCGCTGTCAGGGTCAGCCCTGCCGAAAGCCACTGTCTTCATCTGCAGGAACCTGTACCAGTTCTGCTCATTGATCACCTGGGACATGCGGGAATTCTGATGATAGACGATCGCCATCTCGTTGGCAGCGAACTTGATGTTCCATTCTGCGTAATCCGGGATCAGAAGTGAATCGATCACTGTGAAGTCCGATGAGGCCATAACATCGCAGGGTTTGTTAAGTTCAGTGATCTTGCGGGCGCACTGCCTGCTGCCTGCTGATTCCAGGTTGATTTTCAGACCCGGGTGAATTTTAATGAAAGCATCGGAAATCTCCTTGAAGGGGACTGACAGGCTGCCGGCATGGAAAATTGTCAGTTCACCGGCTAAAGCATCTTTTTTCCCTGCAGCAGGAAGGGAAAAAGAGAGGGACAAGGCAAGCAGGAAAACACAAAATCTCATGACTACCTCCGGAAGATGATTTAAGAAAGTTCATATTTTTTCATTCTATATCTGAGGATTTCCCTGGGGATTTTTAGAAGCTGGGCAGCCCGTGATTGATTCCAGCCGGCTGCTTCCAGAGCTTTCTGTATATACTGCTTTTCAATGGAGGAAAGGGTGGTTTCCAGATCGATTCCTTCTCCAGAGATATCTATTATCGTGCCTGAATCCTGTTTTCTACCAGAAAGCATGGGTGAAAGCTCCTCCCCGTTTTCCATGATCATGGCCCTCTCAATTATATTTTTGAGTTCACGCACGTTACCCGGCCAGGAGTAAGAGAGAAAATCTGCACTGGAATTTTTGGAGAGTCCCTGGATTTTTTTTCTGAATTCGCGGTTGAAACGCTCGATAAAATAACCTGCCAGAGGAAGTATGTCTTCGCGTCTGTCGCGCAGGGGGGGGACTATGATTGGGAAGACATTCAGCCGGTAGAAAAGATCGGCCCGGAAATTTCCGGAACTGACTTCAGTTTCCAGATCTTTATTTGTGGCAGCAATGATGCGCACATTGACCTGGACTGAGTTGAGCCCTCCCACCCGTTTGACTTCCTTGGATTCCAGCACTTTCAGAAGCTTGGATTGAAGTTTTGGAGGCATGTCCCCGATTTCGTCAAGAAAAAGAGTACCGTTATCTGCAAGTTCAAACAGCCCCTTTTTTTCCTGATACGCATCGGTAAAGGCACCCTTTACATGGCCGAAAAGTTCTGATTCCAGCAGAGGCTCTGGAATTGAGCTGCAGTTCAGCTCCACGAACTTGCCCGAGCATTTCGTGGCGGTATAGATCATCCTTGCGACGACTTCTTTTCCGGTTCCAGACTCCCCGTGGATCAGGACAGTAGTGGTTCCTGGCGTTGCGGTGATCTTTTCCACCAGTTCTTCCACGCCGCGCATGGCAGGGGAGGGACAGGCAAGGATCGAGGGCGCTTCACGGGATTTCAGATATGAGATCTCATCGTTGAGAGTAAGGTTTTCCAGTGCTTTTTCCAGAGTATGACCGAATTCTTCGATATTGAAGGGCTTCTTGATGAAATCGAAAGCGCCTTTCCGGATCACCTTGACAACATTTTCAACCTCTGAATAAGCGCTGACAATGATTACGCGGATTTCAGGATTTACTTCCTTGATTTTGGGAAGCAGTTCTTCTCCACTGATGCCAGGAAGTTTCAGATCAAGAAAAACAACTTGCGGCTGCTCGTTTTTCAGCGCTTCCAGCATGCTTTCGCCTTCAGCGAAGGCGCTCACAAGGTATCCCTGGCGATTCAGAAATTTTTCTTCAGCTTTTCTCAGACTGTCCTCATCTTCGACAACCCAGACACGGTGCATAAGGCCCCCCAGGAATTTAAAATTCAATTTTAAACTTTCCCGGGGAAAAGTACAAAACTCTTTTATTGGACCTGATGCTATAATGGAATGATTAAAGTTAATGGGAGAGGAAATGGGCAGGCTGGTAATTTTATTCCTGATCACCGCTTTTTCAGGAATACAGGCAGGGAATGAAGCCGCGAAGCAGCTTCTGAAGAACTGGATCAGCCTGGTTGAATCCTCGGATTCTCTTGTCCTGCAATTCAATCTGGTAAGCACAAATCCCCTGCTCAGGATTGAGCGTCTCACTGTTCCTGAAATCTGCGACCCTGAAAGGCAGGTTTATCTAAAAAAATTGGAATCTGACAAGAATGCCGCGATCCTGAAACACAATTTAGATTATCTTAAACCATACGAGCAGATCAAGGACAGCATCATGACCTGCGGCAAGCCTTACAGGCTGCAGGTAGATGGAAATCTGGACGGTAAACCTGAGGCTGAACTTTCTCCAGGAATTGACGAGTGCAGACGGCCGCTCGGCGCATCGCGAAATGACTACTACATTCAGAAAGATTCTCCCCTGATGCCTGCCTTTTCCAGAATCGAATACCGCATCGACTCCGACATAGCCAGGGAAGTGTTTAAAAACAGCGACCTGAAGATCTTCCGGATCATTGTCAAGCCCCTGCCTGACGGCAACCTGGAAATTACGCTCAGACGGCAGTTTGGCCACAGCGACGAGGGGGATGTGGTGATCCGCACCAGCTTCGAGTGGAATCCATTACCATAACAGCCTGAATTATTGACCTGGACTGGGGATTTTTACTTCGAACACAGTCCGATTTTTTTCCCTGAAATAGCGGATTTCACCGTCTATCCCTGAAAGGATATTGACGCAGATGAACAGCCCGAGGCCTGAGCCGCCTTTATTCACAGAGTAAAATGGATAGAAAATCTTGTTCCCTACTTCAGCCGGCACGCCAGGTCCCTGGTCGCAGACCTGAAATATCAGGGACTTGTCCCGCAGGAACGAGCGGAGTTCTATGCTTGAATTTTCTGGGGAGGCTTTGATCGCGTTCTGCATCAGGTTCAGAAAGATCTGTTTAAAACGATCCTGATCCAGTTCACATTCTGTTTTTGTAAAATGACTGGTAATTGTGAGCTTTTTTGCAGAAATCTCTTTTTTCTGCAAAGCTTCCACTTCCAAAGACATCTGCTGAAAATTCACAGCTACAGGATTCCATTTGCCCGGCCTCAGGAAGTCCAGGTATCCGTCCAGAAGCCTGTAAAGTCTGCGGCATTCCTTGATGGCGAGTGAAAGTTCCTCGCTTTTTTTATCCAGGGAAAGAAGTTCCAGATTAGCCTGGATTCCAGCCAGTGGATTCTTGATCTCATGAGCCAGACCACCCATGAAGGACGACAAGGCAGCCAGATTGAAGCCGGCAGGTTCGGTCAGAGCGATGTTTCTGCTGATCCTGTCCCAGAGGAGGGCTATGAAAAGCAACAGGATGCCGCAGAAGTTGAAATAGATCCAGGGAATCTTTTTTTCCAGTTCTCTGGGAGATTCAGATAAGTCCTGCAGATGATCGAACATGTTCAACAGATTGTTGGTGGAAAGGATCAGGCTCTGCAGGCGCTCCGAGAACAGAGAAAAATCGGAGCCGGCCAGAGACGAGGCGGCCAGCAGGTACTGTTTTTCATACTCATTATAAAGTTCAGGAATTTTTAAGAGCAGTTTAGTATTTTCCGTGTTCCGGAATTTCAGGGTTTCCAGCTGCCCCAGAAAATAGGTCAGTTCCTGGACAAACTCATGCTCCTTGACCAGAAATCTGGCTTTACCGCTGCTGAGAAGGAATTCATCACGGATCCGGTTGAGGTTCAGAAATAAGGCTTTGCACTTTAGAAGCTTGGTTTTGTTGATTAGTTCATCGATCTGGAAAATGGTCTGATGTTGATCGTCGAGAGAGGATAAAATTCCGACCAGGTTAAGGAAAAGGCCCAGACTGATCAGAAAAAAGATCAGATTTTGTTTAGGTTTTGTTTTCATACCCGGCCCTTAGGAGGCCGCAGGCAGCGGAAATGTCCCGCCCCCTGCTTTTCCTCACCAGCACTGTATAGTGATTATCAAGGAGAATTTTACCGAAGGATTCTACCCGGGCCGGCTCAGGTGAATGGAATTCTCTGACCAGAGGAGTTTCATTGTATGGGATGAGGTTGATTTTACATGGAATGTCTTTAAGAATTACGGCAAGTTCGGCTGCATCCTGATCCGAGTCATTCACGCCAGCGATCAGAACATAGGCGAAAGTATAACGCTGCCTGGGAGCGAGCCTGTGCTCATGGCAGAAATTTAACAGCTTTTTCAGAGTGAATTCCCGTCCAAAAGGGATCAGCTGCTCCCGCTGCCGCTGGAAGGCTCCGCCCAGAGAAATGGCCAGGCTTCCCAGAAACGGAGTATCTGCGAATCGAGAGAGGCCAGGTAGAAATCCCGCTGTGGAGACTGTAATTCTACGTCTGGAAAAAGAGAGCATCCTGGGATTTGAGAATATCCGCAAGGCTTTGAGCACATTGTCATAGTTCAACAGGGCTTCACCCATACCCATCAGAACAACGTTGGTGATCTGCAGTCCGCGTGTCCGGCTGAATTCTTCGGCCAGAAGATATTGTCCAATAATTTCGTGCGCAGCGAGCTGTCTGATGAAGCCGATTTTAGCGGTGGCGCAGAAAGCGCATCCGACTGGGCAGCCTACCTGAGACGAAACGCATAATGTAAGTCTGTTTTTATCCGGTATGATCACTGTTTCCACTGTTTCACCGTCGCTCAGACTGATCAGAAATTTGACTGTGCCGTCAGGGCTTTCTGAAGTTAATGTAATTTTCATGCCATGACCGGTCAGAACTGAGCTGAGGTTCAGTCGGAACTGCTCTGGAAGGTCAGTCATCAGGCTGAAATCTCCGATTTTTTTCTGATACAGCCAGAAAGAGACCTGGTGAGCCCGGAATTTTTTTTCGCCCATTGAGCAGATCAAGGAGCAGAGCTCATCAAATTCCAGATCATAGACGCTTTTCATGGCGAACAGTATATCACATTCCGGTCTTTTCGCTTGACAGGGATGGCTGGATAGGGGTACTATGCAGCAACTACTAGAAAAATGGGGGTTTTCTCCCTGATGGAACTCAGATTGGACCCGGATGATTTCCTGAAAAGCATCACTCAAACGCTTGCTGGCCTCGAACTTGAATTCAGGGGAAAGCTTTTCCCCGGAAAGATCAATCCGCCGGATCCTCAGAATAAACTGCCTGAGAGGATTGATTTTCCTCATTTTGTAGGTCAGATGAACGGGATTCCAATGGAAATAGATTTTTCTTTGTTTCAGGAATTCGATCTGAGTGGGAAACCTCAGAAAAAAGAATCAACTTTAGCACCATTTTTAAGAATTTATTGCAAGCTTAATCTGACTCCGATTGTGCTGCTGATTATTCCCGGGGTCAGGAACTTCATGGATCAGATTTCCCAGAAACTGGGACTTCAGCAGGATATTCCTGTCGGGATTCCGGAGATTGACAACAGTTATCGAATCAGATCCGACAAACCAGAAGCTGTGATTACCGCTTTCCAGAATCCGGTGACAGTTTCTGCTCTTAAGCGGCTCGATGGCTTCAGCCGGCTTCAATTCAAAGACAGCGCCTTGAGTTTTGTGGACCAGCCATTTGAAGAAGAAAAATTCTGTCCTGATTATCTGAGGCGGACTCTCAATGGACTCCAGACTCTGATCACGGTTTTTACCGGACAGCAATAACAATTTACAGGAAGGAGATTTTTGATTCCTCCTCTTAAATTCCTTAAATTCACGATTGAACTTCCAGAAAAATCCGAAGAACTTGCGATTGCAGCTTTGTGGGAATGCGGACTGGAAAACTCCATGGTGGAATACTGCCAGGGGAAAGTGAAAGTATCTGTATTCCTACCGGCCGGATACGAACCAGCTGATCTGTCCAGCTCGATTTCTGCGCAACTCCCGGGAGTCTCGTTCAGTCTGAGGACTGATTTCATTGAAGATTCATGGAGTGCGAAGCTGCATGGTGATTTTCAGGCTCTTGAAATTGGAGAATTCCTGATTTTGCCGGAACATCTTGAACCAAGCACTTCCAAGCTTAAACTGATCAGGATCAGACCTGCCCAGGCTTTTGGTACCGGACATCATGAGACGACTGCCCTGGTTCTCGAACTGATTTCAGAGTTTGATTTCAGAGAGAAAAAGGTGCTCGATGTAGGCTGCGGAACAGGCATCCTGGGGATAGCCTCTCTGTTAAAAGGAGCGTCCAGAGTGGTCTGCCTGGACATTGATCCTCTGGCAGTGGCCAATACCGAGGAAAATCTGGAGTTAAACGGATTGAGTGGAAAAATTGAAGCCAGCTCCAGGCTTTTTTCCGAATTTGCAGGTGTACAATTCGACTTTATTTTTGCGAACATCATCACTGAAGAACTGATCAGATTAAAGGAACATTTCCGTCAGGCCGTGACCAGAGGAACAACTGTCTTTTTTTCCGGGATTACAGTGGATCAGGTGCCAAGATTCAGGGGTGAATTCCCCTTTTTCAATCTGAAGGAATTTAAAAGAGGCGATTGGGCGGCACTGATAGCTACTAAAATTTAAATTTTCCGTTGCTATCCGGTAGTGTTATCCTGTCAACATGAAGCAGAAAGTTTTCATTGCCGCGGATCTTCCAGAAACAGCATATCGAATCCTGGAGCAGGCTGGGTTCGAATTCGCTGTCTACCGGGGAACCGGATACATTTCTGGAAATGAACTTCTGCAGGCAGTTGAGGACGCAGATGCCCTGATCCCATTGCTTGCTCATAAAATCGATGCCTGTGTGATTGCAGCCGGAAAAAAGCTCAAAATAATCGCCAACTACGCAGTGGGATATAACAATATTGACCTGGAAGCAGCCAGGAAAAATCAGGTGATTGTCACTAATACCCCGGGAGTGCTGACTGAAACCACAGCCGATCTAGCCTTCGGTGCTATGATTGCCGTAGCCAGAAAAATCGCAGAAGGGGACAAAATGGTGCGGGAAGGTAGATTCAAAGGCTGGCAGGCCAAACTTCTGCTCGGCTGCGATGTTTATGGAAAAACTCTCGGAATCATAGGAATGGGAAGGATCGGCCAGGCCATGGCTAGGAGAGGGTTAGGATTCGGGATGAAGATCATCTATGCCGGAAGATCAGCCAAGACTCTCGATTTTCCCGCAGAATTTATTGAAATCAGGAAGCTCATGTCAAAAGCTGACTTCATCCTTCTCTCCCTCCCTCTGAACCAGGAAACCAGGGGTATCATCAACAGGAGCCTGCTCTCGGAGATGAAACCCGAAGCATTTCTGATCAATATAGCCCGCGGGGAGATACTGGACGAAGAATTTCTGATCAGCCTGCTTGAGCGGCAAAAAATCTCTGGTGCGGCTCTGGATGTATTTCAGAACGAACCAGAGATCAATCCTAGACTTTGTGCATTACAGAATACGATACTTACGCCACACATCGGCAGCGCATCGCTTGCCACCAGGGATAAAATGGCAGCCATGGCAGCCGGGGAAGTTGTGAGAGTGTTGTCGGGAAAACCTGCTGTAAATCGCGTAATCTGAATCAAACTTTCAAAAAACTGGTCAACCGGTCGGATTTTTCCTAAGAAAATCCCTTTTTAATCCGAAGTTTCTTACAACAGAAAGGTAACTTATGCGTCTATTTTTGCTGATTTTATTGCTTGTCATGCAGAGCGCCGCATCTGCTGCTGCGGTGTATCCTGAGATTTTCAACACCATGCCCGAAGATGGGGCTAAAGATGTCGCGATCGACGGGCTTCTGAAAATTTATTTTAATCAGCACATGAACGATGTGACAATGGTGTCTGCCGCTTTCACTCTCAGCGATCAATATGGAACTGATTTGAAAACATCAGTGATATACGATGATGAGCGCAAATGCGCTCTGATCAAGCCTGATGAAGTGCTGGACTGGAACACTTCATACACGCTGGTCGTCGCCGGATATCTTCTGAAAAATCAGCTGGGTTATCCACTCAAAGAAAATTACCGGATCTGTTTCAAGACCCTGTCTGAAGTAAAGCAGGAAAACAGCCGTGAACTGGATAAGGGGATCAAGCCCAAAATCATCATGACCTCACCGCTTCCAAATGGACGTGATTTTCCCCTGAACGGAGAAATCGTATTTACTTTCAATAAAGAAATGCTGCCCTCAAGCCTGAATAAATTCACTGTGCTGCTTTTTGCCACAGAAGACCTGAAACCCGTTTCTGGTGCATTCCGGTATCTGCCAAATGTGAAGAAACTCTATTTCAAGCCGGAGAAACTGGAAGAAGGGAGAGAATATCAGCTGGAAATCCGTGAAGGAATCAGGGATTTACAGGATAATCTGCTTTCCAATCCCAACAAGTTCAAATTTCGAATCATCGACACTGTTCCCCCGGTTGTGACTTATGTGTCTCCTGCAGACAAAGCCGAAGGCGTTTCCCAGTATGCACGGATCGCCCTCAGGTTTTCTGAAGAACTGGATCCGGATGCGCTTAGCCCAAAAAACATAGAGCTCAAGAGCGGGAAAGACATTGTCCCTGTGCAGGCTGTCTATGACAACAGACTGCGTTCTCTTGAACTTAAACCGGAAAAGGCACTTGAACCAGGAAAGTATCTTTTGTGCTTAAAGAAGATCCGTGACCTGTCCGGAAACGCCATCAGCGATTACTCAATATCATTTGAAGTAATTCCTGAGCGCGACACTACACCACCGGACATAGTTAGAACAGACCCTCAGGAGGGAAGCGCTAATATTCCTGTGGATTGCCAGGTGAAAATCTGGTTCAGCGAAACCCTGAAAGCAGATTCAGTCTGCGGCCTTAATTTTACCATGATTGAAAAGAAATCTTCGAACATCATCAAAACCAAGTTAAATTTTATTTTGAAGGATAAACTGGTCCAGATCATTCCAGCGGAAGCCCTTCCCTACACTTCCGAAATTCTGATCAAGGTCAGCCGAAATGTATCGGATCTGGAAGGCAACCGCATGATCGATCACAGTTTTTCCTTCCGCACCGCCTCACCTCCGGATACTGCTCCGCCCTTTGTTTCAAAGAAAAATTTCGGCGAAAAGAGTCCGGTGGACGTCTTTTTTCAGCTTGAGTTCTCAGAACCACTGAAGACAGGACTGATCACGAATTCGACGATCGTTTTGCGCGATGCAGGAGGAAGAAAAATCACTGGAGAAGTATCCTTGAAGGTTCCGCTGGTGCTTTACTACAAGCCTTTGAACGACCTTTTGTTTGAAAAAGACTATGAACTGATCGTGTTCCGCGACGACATCAGCGATGAGACCGGAAATCATCCGCTGGAAAACATTGTCTTCAAAGTACGGACCATGGACAGACCAGACAAAAACCCGCCCAGACTGGTGGAATGCGTTCCCAAGGAAGGGGCAAAAGATGTGCAGGTTTCCTCTGTGATGACAATGCGTTTCGACGAACCCCTGCTAAATGAATCAGTGAACATTTACAGCATCCTGCTCTATCGGGATGGGGAAACGATTCTGGGCGACGTGGATTATGACAGGCAAAAAAATGAGGTTTCATTCAAACCGCGCACGCTCCTGAATTATGGAACACATTATTCGCTGACTGCGGTAGAAGCAGTTTCCGACTGCTGCCAGAATCATCTGCCGAAACCAGTCACATTGAATTTCCAGACCGAAGGCGCACCGGACGACACACCACCCAGAGTCCTGTACAGTTCGCCACTGGCCGGTGCTGTGAATGTGAAGGTGAATTCTCTGATCACCGTCGTTTTTTCCGAACCAGTGAAAGCCGAAACACTGACCAAGGAAAGCGTCAGAATCAATGCCGGGAATCATCAAATCCCGGTCAAGTTGGATTATAATCCGCTGATCAGCAAGCTGCTTCTTACGCCCGCCGAGAACCTTGATTACAACCAGAACTATCAGGTCACTATCGGTTCCACAGTCAGTGATCTTGCAGGTAACCGGATGTCAGCTGAAAAGCTGATTCCTTTTAAAATAGAGGCTCAACCTGATCTTGATCCGCCTGAAATTCTCAAGACCGCTCCAGGCGACCAGGAAGAAGGCGTGAAATGCGATGCAGCATGCAAAGTGGTATTCTCCGAAGCTCTTGATGATCACACAGTGAATGAATATACCGTTGTCCTTGAAGACCAGAACAGTGCAGCCAAGGTAAACGGAGCGGTCCGCTATTTGCGGGAGGAAAATTCCCTGGAATTCGTGCCTGACAAACCCCTCCCCCCTGAGCACAAATACACCCTTAATCTGAGTCCGGATATCTCCGACAGGATCGGGAATAAACTTGGCACACAATACAAACTTAGATTCACCTCGGAAAAAGCTCCGGATGCAGTCAGACCGGAAATCGTCCGCTGCACCCCTGAGGACAAAGCACAGGATGTAGATCTGTCGGCCGGTTTCAAGGTTGAGTTTTCTGAAGCCGTTAATGAGAAGACTTTGAATGACTTTACAGTAACTCTGATCGACGATGAGACCGGGCAGAAGTTTCCTCTGAATCTCAAATACAACAAGCTGGGGAATTTTTTAACCTGCAGCAGTAAGGAAAAACTCGAGTATTACCGGCAGTACCGACTTGCCCTGTCCCGCACCATTGAAGATCTGGCTGGTAATTGTCTGGCATCCACCAGGATCATTAATTTCAGGACAGTCCACGCTCCTGACAGAATTCCTCCAGTGGTGAAGTACTGCGACCCGGCTGATGGAACGACTGAAGCTTCTGTTGACTGCAAGATTGCCATTGTTTTCAGCGAAAGACTGGAAGACAAGAGTGTCAATAAGACCAACCTGATTCTGAAAAAAGGGGAAGCGGAGCTGGAAACAAGCCTTGCTTATGAATCCGAATTTGCCAAAGTGACGCTGACGCCTGTCAAGACTCTTGATTTTGCATGTGACTATTACGTTTATGCTACAACCGGTATCCGCGATCAGGCTGGAAATTCGATCGCTAAAAACCAGGTGTTAAAGTTCAGAACTGCTCCGAAACCTGATACCGTTAAACCGGAAGTAGTGAAATCCAGTCCTGATCCTGGAGACCTGCAGGTTTCGATCACGCCGGTAATCTCGATCTTCTTCTCTGAAGACATTGATACATGCAGTGTGACTTCGAATTCGGTCACCCTGACCGATGGGAGCGATTATATCCCGGGGAACACGAAATACAACCAGAAAAGACATCTACTGGAGTATGCGCCTGTGAACAAACTGGAGTACAACCGGACTTACCATTTCCTGCTGACGGATGCCATCCGGGATCTGGCTGGAAATCCTCTTGTCAGAACATACATTGTAGAATTCACAACTATCATGCCTCCCGACACCGAGCCTCCCACGCTCGTCAATTACACTCCTCTCCCTAATTCCATTGACAACAAGGTACATCCTGAAATCAAACTTTTCTTCTCCGAACAGTTGAAAGAGGACTCGATCAACGGATATACGGTGATTGTGAAAAACAGGGATCAGCTGATTCCTGTCCAGCTCAGTTATTCTTCAATGGAGAGGGCCGTGGTGGCGAATCTGAAAAACGAACTCAAAACCGGCGAGAAATATTCAGTCACAGTCACGGATGGGATCACTGATCTCGCAGGGAATGGCCTTGCCAACCCCAAGACCTTCTTATTCTATGTTGGACATCCGACTGATATCGCTGCACCCAAGACTGTGATTCTGAGCCCTGAAAACGATGCTCAGAACATCTCTGAGAAAGCTGTGATCTGTGCGGCTTTTTCCACTGGAATTGATCCGACCACACTGAATAAATACACATTCATCGTACGGGACAATTCGCGCAACATCACCGGAAAAATAATATACAATAAAGCCCTGAACAGAGCCGAGTTTTACCCTGACTCGGGGCTTGCGAAGGGCCGGCAGTATCAGGCAGTCCTTACCAAGGGCATCCGGGGTGTCAACGGAGTGCCTCTGGATGATACCGTGACCTGGAATTTCACAGTGGCGGATTATAAATAGGATGAAACAAATGAAATTGTTTTTCTTGATGCTGATGGTCTCTGCAGCCGCCTGTGCAGAGAATGCGAGCGGTATTCTGAAGGTGTTTCCCGACAGTCGCGCGATCATTATTGAGGCAGCGGAAATTTATGCTGTGCTCGACCGTGATCTTCGGGGTGGAGATGTGAACCTGTTTACTGTAACTGTGAACGACGGGTCAGCTGACCTGCGCGGCAAGGTCGAATATGTCAAGGCTGAGCGTAAGATCAGGTTTATTCCGGATTTCAAACTGTCTCCAGGGCAGAATTACAGGGTAACAATTTCCGGGGAGATCCGGGACTGCATGGGTAAAAAGCTGGGAAATGATTATTCCTGGTATTTTGCAATCGGACGGGACCTGGATTACGGGAAAATGATCTCAGACCTCGCAGCAAAAGTTACCGCAGAAATCCAGGTTGAAACGGCGGAGACAGTTGCAGGATCCACTTATGAAGCATTTTCAGTCCTGGAAGTGACTCCAGGGGACGGCAGCGACGAGATCAGCGTCACCCAGGTGGCCAGCATCCGCTTCAATAAGCCTGTGGCCTCCGAAAGCGTCAATAAGTATACCGTGATTCTCAGAGGAAGCGGAGAAGTGGTTGACAGCCGGCTGGAACTGTCAGACCGCAACAGAGTGGTAAGTGTTTTTCCCCAGAAGCCGCTTATTCCCAGCACCAGCTACATGATCAATATTTCCAACCTGATCACCAGTTCGGATAAAGAAGGGCTGGAAAAAGGGCTGGTCACAGTCTTCAGGACTGTTGAACGGGGAGTGGAGAGTCCGCTTACAGTTACCAGAACATATCCAATCGATGGCGACAAAGAGATAGATCCAGCCAGCAAGATCAGCATATTTTTCAACGAAGCGTTGAATCCGGAAACCGTCAACAGGCTCTCAGTGCAGATAAAGAGCGGGGAAAAGCCAATCTGGGCCAAGAATTTTCTGACAGAAGATAAAAAGTGCCTGATCATCCAGGCTGAGAACACACTGCCTCTGAATTCCGAAATTCTGATCAAGGTCAAACGGAATCTGAAAAGCGAGAGTCAGAACAACCTGAATCAGGATTTTTCTTTCTCATTTACGACAGCTCCTGCTTTGAAGCTCGTGAGTGCACCTGTGATCAGAGAAACTCATGAAGTAAATGCCAATCAGGAATTTCAGGCAATTGACAGAATCGAAGAAGAAAAGGCCGAGAAGTCCAGGAACAAAGTAGTGCCAGCCGATGCTTATTCTGTGCCGAGACTGCTGGGATCATACCCCACACCCAGGGCGGTAGGCGTTCCTGTCGACAGCTCCCTTCATTTCCGCTTCAACAAGCCGCTCAACCCCGAAACAGTCAATGGCTTCAACTTTCTGCTGCTTTTGAAGGAAGAACCGGTTTCAGCCAAGATCCTGTATGACGAAACCGATTGGGATGTAAAGTTTACTCCTGACGAACCACTTGAATACAGCCAGGAATACTGGGTGGTGATCATGAGCGGAGTTCGGGACAGGGTAGGCAATCAACTCGCCAGTATCTATCGCTACGCCTTCATGACGCAGGTTCCGCCTGATGTAACCCCTCCGTCCATTCTGAACATTTACCCCCCAAACGGACAGATCAGGGTTGGGAGCAAGCCGGTTCTCAGCGCTTCATTCAATGAGCCGCTGGATCAGAAAACATTGAATTCATTTACCGTGATTCTAAATGACGGAAAATTCAATCTGCCGGGGAATATTTCATACAGCAGCGAAAAGAATGAAATTTACTTCAAGCCTGTCCGAGAGTTGACCTCCGGGGAATGGTATGTTTTCGCCCTTACCACAGCTGTGCGGGATAAGGCGGGAAATGAGCTGGCCGAACCGGTCAAGACGAGATTCCTGGTCGGAGACCCTCCGGACAAGACTGCGCCGGCCCTCCTCGCTATAAGTCCAGCCGATGGCTCAGTGATCCGCCAGGCGAAGCCGGTGATCTCGTTTACATTTTCAGAGCGGGTACGCACTGAACAAATCACGCCTTTCAATTTCAACCTGAAAAACGAAGCCGGAGATTATATTCCCGGCAGACTGGAGTACTCTAATCAGTCCAATCGTTTGATCTACAAGCTGCAATCCGATCTCCCCTGCGGGAAGTATTTACTGAAATGCAATTTTCCAGTCTGCGATGAAGCAGGAAATCAGGCTGTGATTCAGAATGACTGTAATTTTGAAATTGCTGAGCGGGACAGCAAGCTGACGATTTTCAACATTTATCCCCTCACAGGCGGAAAGGTGAAACCTGATGAGTCCATCTACATTGATTTTTCCAATGACATCAATCCGGTTTCGCTGAATGTTTTCACAGTGAAACTATTGAATGACCAGGGAAAATCAGTGTCAGGCCGGATCGAGTATCAGCCGTCTGTAAGGAAAGCCTATTTTTATCCGAATAATAAACTGGAGTCAGGAAAGCATTTTACACTTGTGATTAATCCTGGAATCCAGGACAAACTGGGCAGAAAGCTTGAACACGAATACAAGGTGGAATTTGATGTGGAATAGGATAGCTCTTATTTTACTGCTTTTACTGGGTTTTGCGGCTTCAGCTGAACTTCAGATCGTAAACTCAGTTCCCAAGAAAGGCCAGTCTGACATCCCGATGGACAGCCAGATCTATGTGGAGTTCAATCAGGATCTTGATCCGATCAGCGTGAATGAATTCACGGTCTCTCTCTCCAACTCTGCTTATGAACTGCCTGGGAAAGCCAGCTACATTCCGGAATTGAAACGGCTGATGTTCCGCCCCAACGGAGGGCTGGAAAAGGGAGAGGAATACATATTCAAAGTGTTTTCCGGCGTTACCTCAGCGGATGGGGAGAGGCTTACCCTGGATTTTATCCTGCCTTTTGATACAGGAAAGAAGAAAGACCTGGTCATCCCCCAGATCATGAGTTGCAGTCCTGAACAGGGGGCCAAGAGTGTAAGCGCCAATACAGAGCTGAAAGTCACTTTTTCCAAACCCCTGCGGCCGGAATCACTGGCTTCATCTGTGAAGCTGCTTGGCGGTAAGAAACCCGTGAAATTGAAATACGACTATTTTCCCAAGCAGTGTCTTCTGTCGATCAAAGTTTTAGGAAGGCTGGAATATGAAACTACCTACCACCTGGAAATTCGTAAATCTGTCACAGATTTATCGGGTAATCATTTGACCCAGGACTGCAGCCTGGAATTCACTACGGAAATAGAACCCGACAAGAAGCCTCCGGAAATGCTTGCTACGCTTCCCAGAAATGAAGAAACCAATCTTCCGACCACTATGGAAGTGCTCCTGAAGGTATCTGAAATAGTCAGTGAAGATTCATTGATGGCTGAAAATATCATCATCGAGAACAGCGATGAAGTGATCGGCTGCAAATTGTCCTACAATCCTGTGATAGCGGAAATCAGAGGCATTCCGGAACATCCGTTGAAAGAGGGCACGGATTATTTTCTGAATCTCAAAAATTTCAAAGACCTGTCCGGTAATGTCATGAAACCCCTGAAGATTCATTTTTCCACAGGGCAGCTCCCGGACACGGTCCCCCCCGAAGTTGTGGAATACCTTCCCAAGGACGAAGCTTCCGATGTTCCGCTGGGAGCAGTGATTACGCTCACATTTACTGAGCCGGTGGCTGTTTCCACAATCAGACAGGGGATTGGACTGACAGACGGCGAACAGATCGTCACCGGTGAAATCAGCATGGATGAGTCAATGAAAGTGGTTTCTTTCAAACCGCTCGACCGGCTGCATTCCAACACGCATTACAGGCTTACCGTAAAAGCTGATATCGCCGACCTGGCCGGGAATCATCTGGCCAATGGATTCAACAGCGGCTTTGTGACGGTAAAAATCAATGAAGAAACAGCCCAGGACCTGGTCAGGAATCCGATGATGGAAGACGATAAAAAACTGGATTCAGTGATTTCAGATATTACTGGCGTCCCTCTGATTGCGCCTGCCGAAGAAATCATTGAGAAGGAGCAGCCCAGGGATACTGAACCAGTAAGAATACTGGATGTTTTTCCACAGGACAATTTCAAGGGAGTGGCACTGGACAGCAGGATCTGTTTCATCTTCAACAAGGAACTCGACGAGAAATCACTGACTCCTGAAAACATCGGTATTTCCCAGGATAAGGACGTTTTTGAATTCTCCATCATCTATGATTATGAGTTCAAAAAACTGACCCTGACTCCTAAGTCCACTTTCCTTCCCCAGAAAGAAGTCAAGGTGATCCTGAAATCCGGAATCCATGATAAATCCGGAAACCCGCTTCAGGAAACAAGGCTCAAGTTCATCACAGGGGATTCTCTGGATTCGGATATCGAAATCAGCCTGAAACGCGATAGTCCGCAAGTGATAGTACCCAAGGATGAGCCAAAACCCCCCAGAGATCTTGAGGATACAGATTTCTACACCAATGATACTGTGAGGCAGAATTTCACCAGGGATGAATGGGCAAGATATCTGGTGGAACGCCTGCAGAAGATCTTTGTTCCTGATTATGAGATCAAAGCCAGGGACGATTTTCTCAAGCCTTCGCGATACGAACTGACCATGATCATCAATAAAGTCATTACACAGTACAATGAAACCGATCATGCATACCTGTACAACAGCAAAAAGGGGATCGCCAAGCTGCTGCTGCTTGAGCAGGCTGTGATCGAATTCGACAGGGAGCTTACAACCATGGGCTGCAATGTTAAAAAATTCGAATCAGAGCTGAAAGCGAAGGGCATACCTGTAGACAGAATGAGGGAGGATATGGACAATGGCATCATCAAGGGTAAAACCTAAGACACACGACTCTTCAGGAAGCTGGAAAACCATTTTCTTCCTGTTTGCAGTGGCTATTGCGGCCGGGTATTTTTACTCGAATTTCTACGTTTTCTACAGCCAGAGGCTGCCCGGGAAACTTGAGATTTCGCTCAAGGAAAAAAGCGAATGGAATTACTGCCTGATCAACCTGGATCAGATCTTTCCTGATTCAAAGGATGAGATGCAGTCGCTGTTGCTGGGAGTGGAGACTCTGGAGAAAACGCCTGACCTGAGGAAAATTCTGGACAAATATCAGGTCATCAACAAGATTTTCAGCAAAAAAAGCGTGGCGCTCGGCAACTCCTGACGCAGATTCCTTGAAATTCCAAGAAACTGTAAAGTTCAACGATTTCAGTTCTTCCTGAATTATTTGACATCAATTTTCACTATCGGTATTATTAGTCCAAGTTGAATGCACGAGCAGTACGAGGAGGCGAAAGCTTCTTTTAATGCCAACTCGATTTCGTTCGCAGAACGAAGAGGTAAGGTAGCCAGGAGGAATGCACGAGCAGTACGAGGAGGTGAGGGAGGTCGCGCCAGAGCCGTATAATGACATACGGCGACAAGAGACCGACTGAACCGACGAAGTAATGCGAAGTGCAGGCATCCTGGGAAGGCGGGAATAGCTCAGTTGGTAGAGCATCAGCTTCCCAAGCTGAGGGTCGCGGGTTCGAACCCCGTTTCCCGCTCCAGACACTCCAATCCCCCTGTTCAAGGGGGATTTTTTATTAAAACGAAGCTTTTCCGCGTTTGTAAAATTATTTTTTGAGATCAGTCAGGATCCGTTCACCGATCAGACGCGCAGTTTCCCGGTTTCCGAGCGCATTGCAATGCCGGTCAGCCAGAAAGTAGTTCTCCCGGGGTTCTCCCTTCTGCCATAGCTTTCCGAATTCGTAAGTCAGATCGATCATGGAAATTCCCTGCTCTTCGGAGACTTTCTTCATCGGCAGAACATCCATCTCAGGATAATTCACAAAATAAAGTTTGATCCCGGCCCTGCTGCAGATCCGCACTATATCCCTCAGATCTCCGGCCAGCCAGTCGGCAGCGATTTCGCTGTTGAAACGGTTGGACAGGATCTTCCGTGTCCAGGCTGCAGCTTCATAATTCTTTCCCTGTTCGAAATAGGCAAGTGCCTGTTTGTAATCCTTGATTCCCGCATAAAACCAGCCCAGATCGAAAAGAGCCCGGTTGTTGCTTGGGTCAAGCTGGATTGCCCGCAGCAGGAGCTTCTTTCCTTCTTCCTTGTTTTTCAGCGGATCCTGCTCCATCCTGATCCGTGAAAGCCTGTAATTCACTTCACTCCCCTCGCTGCGGAAAAAGATGCCGAGTTCCAGGGCTTTCTCATAATACAGACCTGCTTCTGAAAGCCTTCCGGTCTGCTGGCAGATTTCAGCGAGAGAGGTATAATTCTCAGGCATTTCAGGCCTGGCAGTGATCCCGTCTCTGAAGCATTTTTCGGCTTGAACCGAATCCTTTTTCAACAGATACAGGTTACCCAGAAAGTAGTCCTTCCAGGAGTTAGCCGGATCCAGCTCCAGCGACTTCCTGATCCACAGCTCAGCCAGTTCCTGGTTCCCGGTGAGGAAATAGGTGAATCCCAGTCCAAACATGGCTCCAGTATCGTTCGGATCAAGAGACAGACCGTTCATGAAGTAATTAAAAGCTTTATAGAGGTGGACTGCCTCCATGGCCGCAAATCCCTGTCCTACAGCTAGAGAACAGCTTCCCGGAAATTTTCTGAGACCCTCCTTGAAAACCAGATCGGCCTGGGTGAAATTCCCAGATACCAGGTATAAAAGGCCCTGCGCATATGTTTCCATTTCTGTCAGTGCTTTTGATTTCAGATATGTTCCGGCTCCGTTCAGATCCTTTTTCCTGATCAGGTTCCACACTTCTCCAGTCAGTCTGAAATAGTCGATGGAGCAGCTGATTTTCTGCGGATCGGTTTTGAAATCTTCCGGACGAACAGTTTTAAGTCGGACTGCGAAATGGATTCCTTCCTCCAGTCCGCGCCAGATCGCCAGTTTCAAGTCTATTCCCGAATCAGCGATGTTATGTCCCAGCATTCTGCAAAGCCGCAACACTCTGGAATACCTTGTCACAAACAGCAGAAAGCTGTTCAGTCGATTGTCTCTGGGACTATATCCGGTGAAATTCATTCTATTTTGCCCGCCCACTTGCACCGCAACTATATCCGGCTTATACAGAACCAGGTTTTTCGGCAGGTTGTTCAAGAGGACTCTGGAATTGATGCCGCCAAGCCCTCCGTTGATCACCCGATATTTTGCTGTCCGATCTTTTTCCCTGAGATACTCCTGAAGCAGAGATGGGTAATCTTCCCCTTTCTTGACGCCCAGTCCGTAAGTGTAAGAATCCCCGAGGCACAGAATCTGTAGTTCGGAAGTGCCTGAGCTACCTGTTGAGGGTCTTTGGAAAATCACAACCAGGCCGGCAGCCTGGAAAAAAAATTCAAGGATCAGCAGTCCACAGAGAAACCCCAGCAAAGACGTAACAAGTTTCTGGCGCAGATTACCTCCAGTTATAGTTCATCGCAGAGACACAATCTCATCCCTGTATTTGGAAACCAGTCAGTCGGAGCATAGCCATTCCGGAAAGCAGCGCGGCAGCAGGTGCCGGCATCACTATAGGAACCTCCGCGCAGAACCCGGTAAGAACCGCTGTGAGGGCCTTTGGGATCGGTTTCTGCTGCACCGGGATATGGCGCGTACCAGTCCTGGCACCATTCCCAGACATTACCGCTCATGTCATAGAGGCCGATCCGGTTCGGTTTTTTCAGCCCTGTCTGATGGGACTGGCTCTGGCTGTTTTCTGAACTCCAGAGGTACTCTTCTTCCAGAGTGTCTCCCCAATAATATTCTGTCGAGGTTCCAGCACGGCAGGCATATTCCCATTCCGCCTCGCTGGGCAACCGGAAAACTCCTAAGTTGCGCAGGTTCAGAATCCTGATGAATTCCTGGCAGGCTTCGAAAGACAGGTTTTCAGCAGGCTTTTTGTCGCCTCTGGAACTGCTGAGGTTAACGCTCATCACGGAGCACCACTGCTCTTGTGTCACTTCTAATTTTCCCAGATAGAATCCGCGGGAAATCCGGATCCTGCGTTCAGGAGACTCATCTGTACCTGAAGTCCGGCTGCCCATCACGAATTCACCGGAAGGTATCCGGATGAATTCAATCTTGATTCCGTTTCCCAGATCAATGATTTTCGATTCAGCAGTTTCAGAAAACCGGGACTTATCCAACTGCATTCCTGCACTGGATACTTGTATTTTATTCCAGTATTCACTGGTTCTGGAAAGCCACAGAATAATCAGAAGCGAGCAGAGCGAAACAACAATAATTTTAAACTTCATGCTTGAGCCGTCCTTTATTTCAGCATATTTCCTGGATCTCAGGCAAAGGATAGCCGAAATTGGAGCCCTGATTCATGGTATAGGCACCGCAATTGGCGATCAGCACTTGATCACCGGACTGAAGTTCTGGAAGATATAGATTTCTGGCGATGACACTGTTGGACGAGCAGAGTCCGTCTCCGAAAGATGAGGTATAAAGCGGGCCTTTTTTCCAGCGGAGCGGGTAGATCTCGAAATAGGCATTGGGGCGGGGGACAAGCACGTTAGTCCCCAGATCCAGCAGATACCAGATGCCGGGGAAGTTTTTTTTCACATTCAGGACAGAAGCCAGTCCAAGGAAGCAATCATTGACAAGATATCGGCCTGGTTCGATGATCAGACGTCTGATTTCAGATTTGCCTCTGATAAACTCAGAGACCGGTTTCAGAAGCGTGGTTATGTCCATCCCCTGACGCTCCAGCAGGTATCTGGATTCGAAACCGCCGCCGATGGAAATGGTGTCAAGAAAGGGCTGCTGTTTCTTCAATTCCAGGAACGTCTGATAAATCAGAATCAGTGATTCATAATGCAGACTGGAAGTCAGAGCCTTTACCGCGATGTGAAAACTCAGGCCTCTCAACTTCAGCAGAGGATTTTTTCCGATTATGCTAAGCATCGCTGCAAGTTCGTCCTGGTCCTGGATTCCAAGCTTGTAAAATTTTGGAATAAAGCTTCTGGGAATGATTTTGCTTTCCCAGAAAGGATAGAAACGAAAGAAAACGGATGTTTCCCGGGAAAGTTTTTTGCTGATTCCAGCGATCAGGTCAAGCTCGGCTGGATTGTCGGCGACAATGGCGTCTACACCCAGTCTGATCGCCTGTTCCAAGGCGGAACTGCTTCGCCCGACACCGTTGAAAATGATTCGAGAGGCATTGAAACCCAGTTTAAGGACAGAGTTCAGTTCCTGGCCGCTCATCACTTCAACACCGCTTCCGGTTCTGATAATTTCAGGAATCAGACTTTGGTAATAATTTGCTTTGTAAGCATAAAAGGCCTGGATCTTTAATTTCGACAGATTTTGGTCGATCTGCCTCAGGTTGTCCTTGAATCTCTCGGGGAAATATAGAAAAGATGGGGTTGGAATCCCTGCCAGCCGGGAAGACAGATCAAGGCCATTGAATTGTATTCTGTCGAACTGATAATCCAGGTATTTCATGGTGTAAATGTAATCTTGTTTTTCCCTTCCTTGAGCTTGTTTTTCAGGAGCTTGCAAAGTTTAACGCGCTGCTGATGAATGTTTTCCAGGGACTGAACCGTGAGATGATCCTTTAGGATTTCCAGGGTATAGCCGTCAGCCAGGAAGGGTTGCTCGAATGAAGCTTCCACCAGTTCCAGACATTGCAGATCCAGTACCGATTCCTCAAGAATCAGTTCAGAGATTCCGAATTTCTGATGCAGGAAGCGGAAGAAAGTCAGCAGGTCCAGGCTGTCGTCGTTTTCGTGGCTTTTGACGAATTTGTCGAGCAGCAAAGTTTTAATTTCTTTCTGAGTGAGCCAGAATTTGATAACCAGTGAGATATTGGCTGTGATTTCCAGCATGATTTCCTCGCTTTTCCGGGCATAAGACAAAAATCCCAGTGACGTCAGGCAGAGGAGTACTTTTTCGATCAGATCTGCCGGCAGCGAAAGCTCAGCCTGGAGGGAGGAAAGCTGATAGCATTTTTTCCTTTTGAAGGCCAGTTCATGGTCTCTGTTCAGAAATTCGAGCAGTTTAATTTCGGCCATGAAATCTTCAAGCCACTTCTTTCTTGACTGTTCGAATCCACTCCTGATCTGGAAGAGGATGGTCTGGTTGGAAAGCAGTTCATCTGATTTTAAATCCAGGCAGGGGTTGTTGAGGTCAATCACAAGCGTGTTAAGAGTCTGCTTCAAGTGGAATTTTTGATAGGGCGGATGATAGACGACCTGCCCCACAACACCTTCCTGGATTAGGTAATTGATGAATGATTCACAGTCGCGCCAGAATGGTGTGTTCTTCACGATTTTGGAGAGCAGCCTTCTGCTGATGACCATGTTTCTTCCACGGAAAACATGCAGCATCTGGTTGATTTTATCGATAGAGTGCATATTATCCAATGACTCAACCCCGTTCTGGAAGTTTTCCCAGTCCTCCGGTGTGCTGCATATTTCCAGGGAAGACGCTGATGAAAGATAAAAGCCCAGTTCACTCATGTCAAAAGGCAGACCAAGCAGCCTGAGATTTTCCACTAGAGGAAGTTGAGGGGTGATGGTCAGATTCTTAAGGTCGAGTACGTTGCCATCCTTAAGTTCGGACAGGGGAGATAGTTCCTGGTGCAGTGAAAAGTTGAGTTTGACGTAGGTGAATTCGACAGCCTCCTGAGGAAGGAAACACTTGAATTCAGGCAAATTATAGGTCAGGGAGAACCGGTAGTCTACTTTCAGGCGGTCCAGTGCCTGTCGCACTTTTGGTTCGAAAAAATGAGGAAAATCAAGCACGATGATTCTTGGGATGCTGTCTTTGATGCATTCAAGTGATTTCAGAAAATCCTCGTACCCGGTTCCCTGGAAAAACGAAACGACTTCGACGTAATACAGCCATTTCAGGACATTGCGGATCGCTTCCCCAAGCAGACCGTCGGCCAGAATCAAAACACGTTTTCCTTCGATCCTTGAAATAATGGTGGAGGTTGCTATCAGAAATGAATATTGTTTGAAAGTGAGCGGGATGGTTTTCTCGGTTTCAGACAGGGCAAGGGACAGAAATTCATAAAAACCATGATTGTCTGTATGGTAAAAAAGATTGTCCACGACATGATCGAGGTTTTCCCTGGAAATCTGATAGTGATACTTCAATTTTTTCTTAAGGATGAAACTCAGGGTGTCCAGACCGGGGACAGAAGTTCCCGCTGAAAACAATGCCTGAAGGTGAAATTTATAAAAATCCACCCAGAAATGCGTCAGACGATTGCGGAAAAGGTATTTAATTTCCGGTTCGAAAAATTCCACGGTTTCCCAATCCATGGCTGGTGGCAGTTCTGCTCTTGGAACCCCTGCATCGTAAATGGAGAGTTTTTTACCCGGACACTGTTTTTCCAGTGCTTTGAGTTGCTGGCAGGTGAGATGATTTTCCACGAAGATTAAATTGTTGAAGCTTGACCCGATCTGATGATAATTGATTTCCAGCAGGTTGAGAAATTCGGTTTCTTCGATATTTTTAGAAAGGCGCAGACTCCGGTAGGCGTTTTTATAGAGGAAATCGTTGAGAGAATCGATCAGGCTGATGATTTCGTCTTCCTGCTCACGGATGATCTGGGTGCAGAAAAGGAATTCTCCGAATTCCTTGAGCGAGGAAAGAAGGGGCAGCAGGGCATCCAGGAGAGAAAAATACAAAAATGGAAATTTGACCTTCAGAGAATCCAGATCGAGGTACTCTTCAGGCAGAAAATAGTGATTGTGGATGGAATTCAGAATCCGTTTGACTTCCAGGAGATTTTCCTTAATTTTGAGGATTTTTTCCTCTCCGAATTTGATCGCCTCTTCACCCTTTGCAAATAGAGCCTGATGCCAGTAAAGCAGGTTGGCTTCCATCTTCAGGAGGGCAAAGCTTGACCTGAGAAATGAGATCTTGGGGAAAGCAGCAAAATTGAAGGAAATCAGAGCACTGCATCCGGGTATCAGGGAAGGCTTGACGATTTCCCGGTGATAGGATTGAAGTGAAAACAGTACGATTTTCTTATTTTTCAGCGCCAGCAGATTCTGGTAATACTCACAGTGCGAGGAAAATTGACAGTTTTCATGGTCGCGCTCAGTGGCAGACAGAAGCAGGAGAACCCTTGAGAGCTGGGGGTAATACTTGAAAGCCTGCTCTGGAATGAAAGGGAAGAGTCTTGGGACGGCTGTTCTATACCAGCAGATGAGATAGAAAAGTTCTGTCGGATAGGCATTGTTCTTGATCAACTCAGAAAGCCTTGAGAGGCAGAGAAAATTGTCCGGCTCGATTGAAAAACCAAGGGTCTCAGCAGTAAAAGCACGGCTGAGCAGGTGATAAGCCTGGTGAAATTCACCCCTGTCCTTGGCAATTACTGCAAACATTACTTTTTTCCGTTCAGCCTGTTCCTTGAGCAGGGAAACAACAGCAAGATTCTGTTCCAGAGGAACAGCCAGCACCCGCCAGGATCCTTCAAAATTCGGCTGATTCAGAAAGGCCGTCAGTTCTTGAGGTATCAGTGCGGTTTCTACAGGGCGGGAAGTCTCTTCAGCGGGAAGTGTCAGGAGTTCAGCTAGAAAATTGGGCTTGAAAACGACCTGAGGGAGATGTGCCAGTGGGGAAAGTTCAGGCAGTTTGGAGAACAGACTGACGAGCAGGTGTGAATCCCGGATTTTTTTGAGTGAGCCCTGGAAAAGATCGATCATAGTCTTGACCTTTTTCTTGAGGGCTGCAGTTTCCAGTTCCTTGAAATCATCTTTTCCATAGATAGAGTACAAGAAATCGTCGAGGCGGCTGCCTTTGAGTGGAAGTTCAAGCTGGGCTTCCCTGCAAAGGTCGGACAGTTCTGAGAAGTCCTGGCCAAAGGTCAGCACCGGGGAACTGAGCCAGCGGGAAAGAATCAGGAATCCTTCTTCAAGGCTGAAGTCGAAGGGTTCAAAAGTATAGAAAATGTCTTCGGTGGGAGCGGTTTTCAAGAGTCTCAGCATGAGCGTATCGATCTGGAAAGGACCGTTGCGTTTTACTGCGTATATATTGAGACTGTCCTGCTCTTTTTTGAAAGCCAGAAAAGTGGCGATCCTGGTATGTGGAAAGAGCACGATTTTCTTGATCTTGTTCTCAAATTCGATCAAGCCTTTCTGATAGAGTTCAATATAGAGTTCTTCAGCCCTCTGCCAATTGCAGAGACGGAATTGGATCTCAGCGATCCTGGATTTGATTTCCGCGGATTCGATCTCCAGCTGCCCCAGATATTTCAAGGCGAGTGAATAATTGTAACATTGTTCGTAAATTTCGGACATCAGCAGCAGGGACTGGCTGTGAGAAGGGTCTTTTTTCAACAGCTTGAAAAGTAAAAACAGGGCTTTATGATAGTTCTTCTTGCTGCGGCAGAAAATTTGCGCCAGCTGGTACAGGGCTTCCTCGTTCTCAGGCATCAGTTCCAGGATTTTGTTGTAGGCGATGATTGCTTTATCCGTCTCGGAGAAAATCAGTTGATGAATCCTGGCAATTTCGAAGTAAGCAGGAATGTATTGATCGTCGTAATAAGTGGCCTGCCTGAAATAATGCAGAGCTTTGTTATGATTGTTCGCCCGCAGGAAAGTGCAGCCAATATAGTAATTGACTTCAGGGTTGTCCGGCTTGAGCTTGTGGGAAATGCGCAGAAACTTGAAGGCTTCCTTGTAATTTTCTTTGACCAGCAGGATTTCTCCAATCCTGAGATAGCTGCCTGCCTCTTTTTTCAGAGGCAGAGACAGTCGCAGATATTTTTCAGCCTGATCCAGATTCTGAAGCTCATGATAAACTTCGCCTAACAGTTTCAAAGATGGATAATGATGGGGATTTGTTTCCAGACAGCGCTCGAGATATTCAAGGGTTTTCTCAGTGTTGCGGAAAGAGTTCAGATAGATCCAGCCGATTCTGTAAAGATGCTCGTCACTGCCGGAAATCTTCAAAGCGGCAAGACAATAATCCAGAGAATTCTGAGGCTTGTTCCACTTGAAATAAAGTTCGGATAAATAGAAATAGAGTTCAGCCAGAAAATCTTGTGGATACTGAAGCTGCTTAAGGTCTTCCTGCAGCTGGAGGAGCATTTTTTCCGCCAGTTCGAAGTTGTGTTCTGATACAAGATCGGAGATTTCCTCGATTCTGACGAAAAAATAAAGGTTGGTCGAGAAGAGCAGGTCAAAAAGCTTAAAGAGATAAATCATTGCCCCCCTCGTTGATCAGACACCAGAAATTGTCGACTGTTTCGACGATGAATTCCTCGAGTTCAGCTTCGGGTTTGACAGTAAGCGACTGATGGGAAAAGATGCCTTCCAGAAACCCGGACCATAACCGCTCCGGAAGTTCCGAAGGATTCTGAGCCTGATGCTTGAAATGAGAGAGTAAGTTCAGGATAGTCTGCTGGGATGCGGAAAGTTTTTCTGCTGTTGTTCCGCTTGACAGGTAACTGCTGATAAAAGAGGGGTCTTTTTTTTCCTGAACAGCTTCTGAATTTGCCGATTCATTGTTCAAAAGATAGAAAAGAAAGGCTTCTTCGTCAAATTCCAGGGAGATTGAACGGGTCTTGTAGGCGGCCAGGCAGAGAGAATAGTAATTTCTTACATCCTCCTCACTGATTCCTTCCTCTGCGAAACAATCGAGCAGGCGGCCAAAAGTAGAAAGAAGCAGAGGAAAATTACGATAATAAAGAAAAAGGGAGATAAAAGCTGCGGGGAAAAAGACAAGTTGTTTCCGCTGTCCGCCGGGTTCATGGAGTCTGGAACGATAGTCGACCCAGTTGGAAATTACATTTTTCAACCCGTCCAGAGAGTTGCCTTCCTGTGTCAGAAGCTCGAGCAGCCTGAAAAGGGACAGAGTGGAAAAAGACAGCTGTCCGTTTTTCTCAAGCTCTGGATCGTGATTGAGAAATCCCATCAGCGAACTGCGGTAATCCTGGTAGCTGATCTCAACGCTGTATTTAGCGATGGTATGGCTCCCCGCGGTTTATTTTTACGGCCCTGTACAGTTGCTCTACCAGTATCAGCCTGGCCATTTCCCTGGTAAAGGTCAGATCTGAAAGGCTCAGGCAGAAAAGGGCACTCTTTTTGATTGTATCAGAAAGGCCCTCTGTACCTCCAATAATAAAACAGATGTCTGTCCCTGCTTCCGAATGCCTCTTGATAAGTAACGCCAGATCGAGGCTCCCGACCGCCTTTCCTTCTTCTGAAAGAGCGATCAGCGCAGGTCTGCCTTTCAGATGGCTGAGGATTTTTTCTTCATCCTCTTTTTTAGCCGAACTTCCCTTTCTTGGAATTCCCTCTTTCAATTCAGTGATCTGGACATCCTGATATGGTTTGAGCCGTTTAAGATATTCGAAAATCAGAGATCTGATCTCTCCGGATTTTACGCTTCCAACTGCCAGGATCTGAATTTTCATGATTATGGTAGAAAATGATTCAAACGGGGGTTACTTTCTCTGTTTGATATCGTAAAGAATGTAAGCCTGGTCGTCCGGGGTTAGAATCACGAGATCGGTCTTGCCATTGAAATCGAGATCCATTCCCCTGGCTGCTGTAGCGGAGATGTCCATAGAAAAACGTTCGACCAGACTGTCGCGGATCGAAAAAATCTTCAAGGTCGGAGGTTCGGCTCCAGTACCCCCGAAAATCAGCAGGAGGTCTGTCGAGTCGTCCTGGTCGAAGTCCAGGGTTGTGGAAAAACAGATGAGGCGCTTTTCAAGAGGCTCTGGAAGGTTGAGAGGGACTGTTTGGAGAGAGTTGCCCCAGGTGAGAAGAAAAATTCCGGCTGTCCTGTTGACGACCAGAAACTGGGGAAGATCAAGGTTGAGGCTGGCGGGAAAAATGAGCGGAGAATCAAACTTGGCAGGAAGCTGCCGAAAGTCCTTTGGTGAAAAATCCTGCGATGGTTTCAGGCGGAACAGCGACAAACCGTTTTTTTTTACGATGCCGAAAATATTGTGAGAGTGTTTTCCTTCAAAGCAGAGATCCACTACATCCGGAAGCTTTTTCAGCAGATCGAGTTTGGCCCTGTCCGGGTCAAGATCATACGCCGATAATGTGCCTTCAGATGAAAGAAGCAGTTCAGGCTTGCCGTCGTTGTTGATGTCCTGAATCTTGAAATATGAAAGATCGAAGTTCTGGTCAAGGGCAATGGGTTTCAGGGTGGGACTGAAGCGCCCTTCAAAGCGATAGACGGAAAGCGAATTTCCCGACTCGTCGCCCTGCAGTACCAGATAATCTTCAGTTCCATCCGTTTGAATGTCGCCTGAGGCAAAATTCTTGGCGCGTGGGAGATCTACGATCGTATACTTTCCGAGCAGATCTGCGATCCTGTCCTCGATGGAGGAGAGGTTTTCCAGAAAAAAATCAGGTGATTGCGCCTTGACCAGTTTCAGGTAATAGACCGCTTTTGCATAATCGTGCAGGTTGAAACAGGAGTTGATGACTGCCGAACAGATTTCTAAGTCAAGAATCGGAGATGAACTGATTTTTTTTTCGCCGAGGTTGATCACCTCAAGGTAGTTATCCTCGCTGTAGTTTTTCAGGATTTGACTTCTTAGGTCGTCGCTCCCTGAGGAGTCGGCCTCGCTTTCGGTTTTTTTAATGTAATCAGTGGAGACCCAACCGCTTTTACCGTTTTCTATCAATACACGGGCGAAGTTGTTGGACTGTTTCAGCAGCAGAACGCTTTCTCCTCTTTGGAGCTTGCCGACTACAGGATAGTTGAGCCCTGGCCCGCTTCTGAGGTTGACATTGTCTCCTGTGACCAGATACCGTTCTTCCTTGCGGGGAGAAATGTATTCCTTAAAAATATATGCACTTCTGTCTTCGAGAAGTTCAACCTCGGAGAAATCTTTGTCCTGTTCGTAAATTATCAGTTCCTGACCTTTGTTGAGCTTGTTGATTACCCCTGCCTGGAGTGATGCTTCTTTGCGCATGTTCACATTATTACCGGTGATGGTGCCCAGTTTGACGAAAAGATCCTCTTCCTGAGGTTCTTCCGAGATATACTGGGTGGCGACAAATCCACGCAGCGGGGGCAGCTTGACCTGATAAAAGCCCTGGGTCATCTTGGTGACAAAATAGTCTTCATTGATGGAAGCTTTCTTCAGGATATTGCCTTTGAGTGTAGGAGTTTCCCGGATGTTGACATTGGAGGCGTTGACCATTCCTAAAAAGGGAAGGTTCTGATCAGTATAACTGTAACGGAATTCCAGTCTCGCCTGAAGGATAGTCGTTAAGAAGAGTGCAAAAAGCAGAATTTTGCTGTGCATATCTTTAACTCCTTTATTTTGAAGACATTTTTTCATATTTTAGCGGAAAGGCATTCAAAAGACAATAGAGGCACTATTAAAACTCTTTTCCACAGCTTGGCTGTGGACAAAATTCAAAAGTTCAAATAGAATAGCCAAAGTTCAGGACCATTTTAAAACAGACACTATACCGATAAATCGAGGGAGGGAGCGTGGAAAAAATGATTGGATTGGTAGCCGGCGCCGGCAGGTTTCCGCTGATTCTGGCTCAAGCAGCCAGAAACCACGGCTACCAGGTGCTGGCGGTGGCGATAAAGGAAGAGGCAGACAAGTCCATATCCAAGGTTTCGGACAAGCTGATCTGGCTTAGCGTCGGAGAGCTGGACAGGATAGTCAACACCTTTCTGGAAGAGAAAATATCCGAAGTCTTCATGGCCGGAAAGATCAAGAAGACGATAATGTACACAGATATCAAGCTGGACGAACGGCTTCAAAAACTTCTGAATAATCTGAAAAACCGCAATGATGATGTGATACTCGGTGCATTTGTTTCCGAACTGACCAGGCAGGGGATCAATGTCAGAAATTCCGCGGAACTGATCCCGGATATGATGGCTGGCGAAGGAGTACTCACCAGAGAAAAACCCGATGAAGGGGTCTTGGAAGATATCCGTTACGGATTCAAGATGGCCAAGCTTGTCGCGGGTCTGGATATCGGACAGACGGTGGTGGTCAAGAAAAAGGCCGTGCTGGCCGTGGAGGCGATCGAAGGTACGGACAGCGCGATTCTGCGCGGAGGGGAACTGGCCCGCGGGGGAATAATTGTAGCCAAAGTGGCGAGACCCAATCAAGACATGCGCTTTGATATTCCGGTGATCGGCATCAAGACCATTGAGACATTGATTGAGGCCAGAGCTGAAGCCATGGTGGTCGAAGCCGGGAAGACCTTGATCCTGGACAAAAAAGAGTTTTTAGAGCTTGCTGAAGAGCATCGAATTATAATCATGGGACTTAAAAGTGCGGAAGATCCTGTTTAGTGTTTTTGAAAAATCAGCGGATTATTACGCTGCACGCCTGATTCCTTTTCTCAGGGGTGGTTTCAGCTTTTCCGGGTATGGAGGACCTGAAATGAAGATCCTGGTCCCCAAGATCCGGGACACGATTGAACGCGCTTCGATGATGGGCTTGACAGACCTGATCGGAAGGATCCCTTTTTTCTTCAATGTCTGGAGTAGACTTAAAAAAGGCATCGATGAGGCGGATATTTTGTTGCTGATAGATTTTTCCGGTTTAAATCTGCGCCTGCTCGATCAGGCTTCAAAGTCAGGAAAGAGCACAGTTTATTTTATTCCGCCAAAATTCTGGGCCTGGTGTCCGGAACGTGCAGAACGGTTGAAAAAATGCAGTCTGGTTTTTCCACTTTTCCCATTTGAACATGAACAGCTGTTGAATCTTGGTGTCAATTCTTTTTATTTTGGGCACCCACTGAGCGAAGAATTACAGAAAATTCCACTGAAAAAACATGTCAGGGGTAGAATCGGGATCTTTCCAGGCAGCCGTCCCGCAGAAATTGAAGGAACTCTGCCTGTAATGTTGAAATCACTTGAAGGCAGCAACGGGGAATGCTGCATGTTTCTAGCCGATGACTCCCCTGCCTTCAAGAATCGCATCCGGAAAATAGTTTCCGGATTCAAATTGCCTGTCAATTTAATTCCTCCAGCCGAAAAGTATGAATGGATGTCCAGCCTGGATCGTGCGATTGCCTGTTCCGGGACCGTGGTGCTTGAACTTTCCTATTTTGAAGTGCCGACAGTGGTTGTTTATCGGACCAGCTGGCTGAGTTATCTTTATTTTAAGCGGAAAGTGATTCTCAGTCATTACTCACTTCCCAATATCCTGGCCGGGAAAGAAATCTATCCTGAACTGATTCAGGAAGATTTTCGACCTGACTATCTGCGGCAGACATTACTGGAACTGCCTGAACAAGATGAGATCAGCGGCGACTGCAGGAAACTCTGGCAGAGTCTTGCGGGTCCCGATATTTATCGCCGGATTGCCGATAAAATCAACGAGGTTTCGGCATGAGCGTCTATGTCAGGCGTTTGATCCGTTACGGCAGACCATATCTTGGCAAAGCGGTGGCTTCCTCCCTGATGGCGATGGTGGTAGCCGCCGGTAACGCCGCCCCGGCATATTTCCTCAAACTGCTGGTGGACGACGTGCTGGCTTCAGAAAAAGGACGCAAGTTTCTGCTGCCTTTCGCGCTTTTCATATTCACCAGCATGCTGGTGAAGGGTGTTTTCTATTTCGGGCAGATTTATTATGCTTCATATGTCAGTAACGGCATGATCAAGGATCTGCGGCAGGACATTTTTCAGCAGTTGATCAACTATTCACTTGGATTCTACTACAAACATCCTCTGGGGCAGGTAATGTCGAGATTTACGAGCGATGCACTGCTTCTGCAGGGAATCATCCAGTCGCTTGTTTCCGTTGTCAGCGACAGTGTTACGATTGTCTTTCTGATCGGCTACATTTTTTATGTAAATTTCAGGCTGGCCCTGGTTTCATTGATTGTACTGCCACCGATCGTCTATGTGATCACAAAGTTTTCAAAAAAGATCCGTCGTCTCTCCTATCAGCAGCAGGATAAGATCGGAGACATCACTGCTCATCTTCAGGAATCCTTCTCTGCAGTCAAAGAGATCAAGGCATTTCTGATGGAAAAAGAGAGAGTCGAAGGCTTTTCAAGGATCAACGATGACTCGTTTGTGATCAATCTGAAGAACAACAGGCTGGTGGCGATGGTGCTGCCCGTTGTGGAGCTCTTCAACACTCTGGCGATCAGTTCTGTGATGATGTATGGGGGATGGCTGGTACTGAATGGCGTGATGACCAAGGGGGATCTTTTTTCATTTCTGGCGGCACTCGGCATTCTATTCACGCCCATGAAACGGCTGACAACTGTCAATAACTACCTGCAGCAGGCGGATGGAGCAGCCAGGAGGATCTATGAGTATCTGGACGCCATCGCAGAGCGTGAAGTGATTGACGGGGAGATCAACCAATTCAGTATTCAGGGAAGGCTGGAGTTCAAGGATGTATTTTTTTCATATGAAACCGGGAAAGAAGTCCTTAGAGGAATCAGTTTTACGGCCAGACCAGGCGAAGTGATCGCCCTGGTGGGACGATCAGGTGCGGGCAAGACCACCATCATCAACCTGATTCCGAGATTTTTCAAGATCGACCGGGGAAGTATCATGATCGACGGAACCGACATCAGCTGTTTTTCTCTCCCCTGCCTGCGTTCGATCATCGGGATGGTTCCCCAGGAAACCTTCATTTTCAAGGGTACAATTTTAGAGAATATTCTGATGGGAACCCAGTCCGGAATGGAGAAAGTGACCGAAGTCGCGAAGGCAGCCAATGCACATGATTTCATCATGCAACTTCCCAATGGATATTATACAGAAATCAGCGAGAGAGGGACTAACCTCTCCGGCGGACAACGGCAGAGGATTGCGATTGCGAGGCTGATCTTGAAATCCCCTGGAATCCTGCTGCTGGACGAAGCCACCTCTTCTCTGGATTGCGAATCTGAGAAGCTGATTCAGGAAGCCCTGGAAAGACTTACCAAAGGCCGGACCACTTTTGTGATCGCCCACCGGCTTTCCACTGTGATTAATGCTGACAGGATCTTAGTGATTGATGAAGGGAAAATTGCCGAGGAGGGCTCTCATGCAACTCTGATGCAGCAGAAGGGAATTTACTACAATCTGTATCAGACGCAGCATGCATTTGCATCCCCGGAAACGGTGATAGGAAATGCTTGACAAGAAAAAAAATCTGATGATCGTGGCTGGCGAGATTTCAGGTGACCTGTATGGTGCCGCTCTGATCCATACCTTGAAAGAGTTTGACCAGACCCTTGATTTTGTTTGCATCGGCAGCCAGAAAATGGAGCAGGAAACCGGAAAACTGTTCTTTGACAGCTCCAGCTGGGGAGTGATCGGCATGGTGGAGTCGCTGAAGAAACTGCCAGGACTTTACAGGGTTTATAAGAAAATCAAACAGTTTCTGATCAGGAATAAACCGGATCTTCTGCTTCTGATCGATTATCCTGGATTCAACATGCGCCTTGTGCATGCTGCGCGGAAACGAGGAGTCAAGACAATTTATTATATTCCGCCTTCCAAGTGGGCCAAAACTCCCGATCAAATCCGGGATGCGGCAGAATCCATCGACTTGATCATTACTACTTTTGAAACGACCTACGATTTATACCGGCAGGCTGGAGCTGACGTTTCGTATGTCGGCCATCCGCTGCTGGACATCGTCAAATCTACTAAGCCTAAGGATCAGCTGAAACGTGAATTCGGGATCACTCCAGAGAATTTCACCATCGGGCTGCTGCCTGGATCCAGGGAAAAAGAGGTCAAATATCTTTTACCCGTACTTCTGAAGGCGGCCAGGCTGATTAAAAGTTCAATCCCGAACGCAAAGTTCATTATTCCCATCACTTCAGCCACTTTTAAAACTTCAGAAGATATGAACCAGGAAAAGATTGAGGGTTATATCAGGCAGAACTTTCCCGAAGCACAGCTTACAGTTGATGCGACATATAATGTGTTTTCCACTCTGGATTTCGCCGTAATTGCTTCCGGCACAGCGACTCTTGAGGCCGCCTGCATGAATATTCCGATGATCATTATCTATAAAATCTCGCTTCTGACTGAGCTGATTGCGCGCCTGTCAGGAAAACTGCCAATAATTTTCGGACTCCCGAATCTAATTCTGGGCAGGCAGGTGATCCCGGAATTCGCGCAGAGAGACGCCAATCCCGAGAAAATCGCTTCTGAGGTGGTAAATTTTTACCGTAATCAGGAAAGGATCGAGCAGCAGAAGAATTATTTGAAGGATGTGCTGAAAAAAATGGGAGAAGCAGGTGCAACTGAGCGTGCTGCCCGTCTGATCATCGATTTTTTGAGGAGGAACGATGGTAAATCGTGAGCGACTGGTGAAGAATTTCATGGAACTCGTGAAAATCGACAGCTTGAGCCTGAAGGAAAAAAAAGTAGCTGAATTCGCCGCTGCCCAACTAAGAAAACTGGGTTTTGAGGTAAAATTCGATAATGCCCATAAACCCTATGGAGGGGAAACAGGGAATTTGATTGCCTACAAAAAGGGAGACCGAAAAAAAAAGGGAGTGGCGATAGTGGCGCACATGGACACGGTTGTTCCCGGGGAACACATTTCTCCCAGAATTGAAAAAGGTCTGATTAAAAGCGATGGAAATACAATTCTGGGAGCTGACGATAAAGCTGGAATTGCGGCCATGATCGAAGCTGCCCGGATCTTGTCAGAGCAAAAAATTTCGCATGGACCTGTTTATTTCATCATGACGATTGGTGAAGAACAGGGTCTGTATGGAGCAAAACAGCTCAATCTGAAATCGATCAAGGCTGAGTATTTTTTCATCCTAGACAGCGAGGGCGCGGTCGGTCGGGTTGTGGTGAGCGCACCTTCGCAGAATTCCGTGAACGCGGAATTCATCGGAAAAGCTGCTCATGCCGGCGTCAACCCTGAAGACGGGATCAACAGCATTGCAGCAGCATCCAAGGCGATCTCCCGTATGAAACTCGGGCGAATTGATAAAGAAACAACCGCCAATATTGGAAAAATTGAAGGCGGGATGGCCACTAACATCGTGCCGGAAAAAACCACTATTTTTGGAGAGGCCAGGAGCCGGAATGAGGATAAGCTCCGAAAACAGACTGAGCAGATGGTGAAAAGCATCAAGGAAGCAGCCAGAATCACAGGTGCTAAAGTTAAAATCATGGTTAAGAAAGAGTTTGGAGCGTTTAAACTGGGTCCAAATCATGAAATCGTGAAAGTAGTGACAGCCTGTCTAAAGCAGATCGGCAAAACAATCAGCCTGGAAAGCACTGGCGGAGGCTCAGATACTAATGTTTTCAATTCCAGAGGCGTCCAGGCCGTCAATCTGGCGGTGGGGATGGAAAACGTTCATACCAAAAAAGAACAGATCAAGATCAGCGAGCTGACTGCTGCCGCAGAAATGGTTCTCAGCCTGATTACATTCAATCGCTAAAGCGATTCGTTCCTGGGGACGATCCACTCTAATCCCAGTGCAGGGTTCAGGTAGCTTGCTTCCACTCCTATAATTCTCCTTAGAACCTTAATGTCTCTGGGCAGTAATTTTACCTTGGCATCCGTTTTCATAACGATCTGCTGATTCTGCTCCGTATAGATCAGCAGGCTTTCCTGTTCCCCAGGATGGAGTTTGATGAATTCCAGCAGTTTAGACAGATCATTGTCGTTAAGATCCGGTGAAATCAAAAAACAGACCGGAGTGATGCCAATAAATTCGAGAAAAGGAACGGCCCGGTCTAAATTAAGCATCTGGTCACTGTTTTTCAGATATTTTTCTCCTTCAACATAATAACAGCAGGATCTTTCAAGGATTTGTTCGGGATTGACCTGAGAAGCTCTGATTTCGTCTTTTGAGTCGGAAAAAATGTATTCCAGATATCTGTTGCCGCTTTTAGTGATTTTGACAGACTGATCGATCAGGCAGAGAGGACCGCTGAATTTCTGCCGGCTGCCGGTTAAAAATTCGCTGATTGTAAGATGAGGGAAGAAATAGATCCAATCGGAAATTTTTTTCAATGGGTGCTTGGAGAGGAAAAATCCGAATTTCTGGAGTTCCCAGCATAAATCTACGTGCATTTCAATTGCTTTCCGGTTATCTCTCAGATCTTCAAAAGAAAGGCATTTAGCATTTTCAGATTTGATGATGTTGTCAAGTCCGATCCTGATCCCGTTTTTGGTCAGGGTAAAGTTGCTCTCAGAATATTGAGTATCAGGCGGGAGGAATTTATAACCCTTATCTTTCAGTACCTCACTGTATCTGCGTACCCTCTGCAGATTTCCGCAGTCACTGCAGAGAAGGCAAGTCATGAATTCAGGAAAAAAGTGATGTTTTAGAAAAGCTGTCTGATAAGCAAGCAGGGCATGATTGCAGATATCATGAAGGCTTACCAGTCTGGGGCCTGCAGAGCACATGTCATCAAAGAAATCCTGAGCCTCATCACCCACCCGGGAGTGAAGAGCCGTTAAGAATTTTTCTCGGGTTTCCGGCGGAAGCTGACCTTTTTTTAAATGCTCCAGAATATAGAGCGAGTCATTTTCAAACCCAAGCTCTCTGAATATTGCCTGCAGGTGATCGACAAAAATAAGTTGAAAGTGAAAGCGGCCTATGATCTGCCCGAAACACTTGCGGGTCAATGTTTTACGGATTTCGATTCCTGAAATCAGTGAACCGATTACCAGGAGAAGTTCTTCTAAACAGCCTGGATGAATCAACTTAAGCAGCTTGGCTGCTCTCGGAGTTTCCAGAAAAAAAATGCCGAATGGCTCTTTGATCATTGTTTGATAGACTTTAGAGTCAGCTGGATTGAAATCAAACGGTTTCAGGATGAGGTCCCTTTTTTTTCTGATCAAATCCAGTGTGTCCTGGATGATGTCCAGAATCTTCTGCCCGGTCACACTGATTTTGGGAAGTTTTAGAAGATCCAGCACATCCTTGTCGAACTGGCAGTATCTTTTGTCTCCGTCCGATGGAAGAGGAAGCAAACAGTTTTTTTCCGCAGGAATCAGAAGGATTGCATTTGAATGGCGAGCAGTATAGTGAACCATTTTTTTGAAAATTTCCTGGAAGTGCAGAAATTTTTCCAGCTTTTCTCTGGGGATCGGGAGATTGAAGTTGCTGAAATCCGACTTTCTGGATATTTTGTCTGCTATGTAGTATGGCACGTCAAGATTTTTCCCGACTTCCCTGGTCGAGGAATATTGCTGAAAATGGGTGAATGACAAGGGATATACCAGTGAATCCTCAGGCAGGAGACGACGCAGATACTCCAGGAACCTTTCTTTTTTTGAAGCAGCCAGATTGATCTGAAAATCTAATCCGTGATTGCTCGGGAAACTCATGGGAAAGTCGAGATTGAAGTGGTTCAGACCAAGTGCGTAACTGATTTTCAAACCGGAAAATTTTCCAGAGAGTGGACTGGATAGGATTTTATTATCTGTAAAATAAAGTGCGATTTGGTAGAAAAGCTTGAAAATTCTAAGCAGGCCGTTATAAGAAAGCCAGTTCAATTCTGCAGTGATGACTTCGGGCTGTAATCCATGATCCAGTGAAACAAGATTTACAGCGTCCCTGAATTCCTGATCTGGAACCGGTTGTAACTGATAACAAACTTCTGAAATGTATTTTTGCATGTCAAATGAGCAGTAATCGGCAAAATCCCGGGTAGCAGAAAGAATTTCCGGAGGAAGATTTTTAAGTTCTGATTCGCTTTTCAGATATGTATTTGTTTCACCGCTATAGGCATTAAAAAAATTCAGATCCGATTCAAGTAAAACTGAAATGATTTCAAAAAAGATGACTTTCCCGTGTCTGGAAGCAAGTTCCAGCAGTTCCGGTTTTGTCCCGCTGTCAACGCCTATGAAAGCCCTTGCTGCATCTAATGGAGGAGTGAGATTCATGGACTGATTAAGCGGATAAATCAAAGAAACTTCTGAAGTGAGTTTCAGACCCCGGGGCAGCACTGCCTTTTCTTTGGAATTATCGAAATAGCGGTTCAGGATTGAAACAAGTTCAAGATACCCCTGGTTGGATCCTGCGAAAAGGTAGAGCGGGGATAAGTTACTGCTTTGCAGGACTTCAAGTCCGATCAGAGGTTTGATCCCCTCGTGCATCAGACTCTGGTAGAAACTGAGATGTCCTGAGAAATTATCGTCTACAAGGCCGGCAGATGTGAAACCGAGTTTTTTGAGATAAAGCGCAAGTTCGCCGCTTTTGATCAGGGATTTTCGGATGCTGTAATCAGTCTTGATTCCCAGCGGGACATAAGATTTGTTGAACATTATTATTACAGTTTTTGCATGCTGGAGCGGGAAGCGGCAAAACCTTCATTGGCTTTTCTCAGGCGGAAGTTGACATAACGGATAAGCGACAGATAAAATTTGCAGAGAATTTTTTTGTTCACTTTATAGAGAAGGTCCAGTTTGTCTCTTGTGATGCGCAGGACAACGATTTCAGTAGTGGATGTGGCGGTGAAAGGCTGCCTGCCCCCGTCCAGGATTGCCAGTTCTCCAAGAAACATTCCTGGTTCTGCTGTACCCATGCTGAATTCTTCACCCAGCTCATTTTTTTTCACCAGGGAAGCAGTACCTTTTTTGATAATATACAGAGAATCACCAGCCGAATCCTGCTTGAAGATGACGGATGAAGGCGGCAGAGTCACTTCTTCGGTGAATTTGAGGATCTCTTCCAGCTCATGTTCCGAGAGGTCTTCAAAAATGGAGTCCCGCAAATTTCCTCCTTCAGATTCAGTTTTCCATCTGTCTGAGCATTTTCTGGGCGAGCGCGAAACGCTCAGTAGTCTGTCTGAGCCTCTCACTGATGTATTTGATCAGGGTCAGCATCAGTTTAACGGCAAGGTCCAGGTCGCTTTTCGCGAGTTCTTCCAGAAATGCCCTCTTGATCACGAGCAGATTGGCTTTGTCGCTTGCTACTTCTGAACCCGCTGAACGGGGTGAGCTGTCAATGATGCTCATTTCACCGAAAACGCTCCCTGTTTCCAGGATTGACAACAATTCTTTCTGGCCTGATTCCGTTTCTTTCATAATCGCGACTTCGCCGGTCACAATGATGTAAAATTCGTCTCCGCCTACACCTTCATGGAATATGATTTCACCCTGCTTGAATTCACGATCTGTGCAGATGGAAAGAAATGACTGCAGTTCTCTGTCGGAAAAGTCCTGGAAAAAAACCAGGTCCCGCAGAATCTGGAACATATCAGTAGTAATCATGAAAAATACTTCACTCCTCAACTTTAATATGTTGCCTAATAATACCTTCGGCTTTTTCAAGTAAAAAATCGAGTGAATTTTTGTCCCTTGACTCAACCATGATCCGCAGAAGCGGTTCAGTGCCTGACGGGCGCACGACCAGTCGCGAATCGCGCCCCTGCTGATCTGCAAGGTCTGTGAGGGTTTTCTGCAGTTCGCGGTTTTCAGTATAGTCGCTGCGGTTTTTGATCCTCAGGTTTAAAAGGGCTTGGGGATATTTAGAGAAAATTTTTCTGTGTTCTGAAAGCGGTATTCCTGACTCACCGATTATCTGAAGAAATTTCAGAGCTGTAAGCAGACCGTCGCCGGTTTGAATCAGATCAGGGAAGATTATGTGCCCTGATTGCTCTCCCCCAAGCGAGGCAGCGGATTTAACCATTTCTTCATAAACATATTTATCCCCTACCTGCACCAGGCGTACCTCGATGCCCTGTTTTTCCATGGCTTTGATCATGCCCAGATTAGTCATCACAGTGCCGATCAGGAGATTGTTTTTAAGCGTTCCCCGCTTCTTCATGTCCAGTGCACAGATCGCTAAAACATAGTCACCGTCGAGGATTTCCCCGGTCTCGTCGCAGAAGAGCACGCGGTCTCCGTCACCGTCGAAGGCGAATCCGAAGTCAGCCCGCTCAGAGCGGACTCTGTCGCAGAGCACCTGCATTCTGGTGGAGCCGCAGTTTTGATTGATGTTGATGCCGTCAGGATGGTCGTTGATGAAGACAGCTGCGAAAAGATGCTGAAACACATCACGGGCTATGGCTGAGGTGGAGCCGTTCGCGCAATCTATCACAACTCTGCCACGCTTTAACTTTGCAGAAGAGGCCAGCTGTGATTTGAGCATGTCAAGATAGTCCTGTTTGAGCCCTTCGTCGGTCTTGATCCTTCCGATCCCTTTGGAATCGGCCAGGTTGAAGTTGTGGTCATCAATCTGCCTCTCTATTTCCTCTTCCCAGGCGTCAGGGATTTTGATTCCACGGGAGGAAAACAGCTTGATGCCATTGTCCTGGTAAGGGTTGTGCGAAGCAGAGACCATTGCACCGAAGAGAAAATCACGGCACTGAGTAAGATAGGATATCCCGGGAGTCGTGATCACACCGATCTTATGGATTTCCAGGCCGCAGGAAGCGCAGCCTGCTGCAAATGCGGCGGCCAGAAAATCGCTTGATAACCGGGGGTCCTTTCCCAGGAGTACGGTGGGATTCCTGTCGCTGACTTTGCCTTTGATTACGCAAGCCGAAGCCATCCCAAGCTGAAGGGCGAATTCGGCAGTCATCGGGTGCTTGTTCGCAAGTCCGCGCACTCCGTCTGTTCCAAAATATTTTTTCATCAGTCCCCCGGGACACTTCTGCTCAGATATTCTACTGGCTCACTCTTCAGTTTAACCTATTATTAACAGAAAAGGCAATTTGCCGAGGTTGGGAGGATTTGTCATTTAAACAGCAGAGGATTAAAATAACATCTTACACTGGTCCGTCGGGACTAAACAGTATCGGATTCAGGAGGACATATGGCTGAGTGGATTTATCTTCATGATATCTCAAAACATGTGGGGGAAGTTGTCACACTGAAGGGATGGGTGATGAACCGGCGTTCTTCCGGTGGAATCCATTTCGTGATTTTCCGCGACGGCACTGGTGTAATCCAGGCGTCGGTCTCCAAAGAACGGCTGGGAGAAGCCGATTTCGATGCACTGGGTAAACTCCCGGTGGAATCTTCACTGGAAGTCACCGGAAAAATCCGCATAGAGGAGCGTTCCCTCAGTGGATATGAAATGGAAGTGGAAGCCTATAAGATTTATCAGGCTGCTGAAAATTATCCGATCGGCAAGAAAGAGCATGGAGTGGATTTTCTGATGGATTTGCGCCATCTCTGGATGAGAGCTCCCCGCCAGCGGGTGATTCTCAAGGTGCGCGACACGATCATCAAGTCAATCCGCGATTTCTTTTCTGACCGCCATTTTGTGCTGATCGATACTCCGATCTTCACTCCCTCAGCCTGCGAGGGTACTAGCAATCTGTTCGAAGTGACTTATTTCGACGAAAAGGCCTATCTGACGCAGAGTGGCCAGCTTTATGTGGAAGCCGCCTGCATGGCTTTCGGGAAAGTTTACTGCTTCGGCCCTACCTTCAGGGCGGAGAAAAGCAAGACCAGAAGGCATCTGACTGAATTCTGGATGGTGGAACCTGAGATCGCTTACATCGATCTGGAAGGAAACCTGACCCTGCAGGAACAGCTGATCGCTTACATAGTGGAGAGAGTGCTGGCCAAGCATGAGAAAGAAATGAAATTACTGGAGCGCGACGTCGAGCCGCTGAAAAAGATCAAGACTCCTTTTTACCGCCTGCATTACGAGGAAGCGATCGCGATTCTCAACAAGAATGGGTCTGACATCAAGTGGGGCGACGATCTGGGCGGCGACGATGAGACGATACTCACCAAGCTGTACGATAAGCCCGTATTCGTGCACCATTATCCCAGGCAGTGCAAGGCCTTCTACATGAAGCAGGACCCGACCGACGAGCGCTATGCGGTCTGTGCTGACCTGCTGGCTCCTGAAGGTTACGGAGAGATCATCGGCGGCAGCATCAGAGAGGAAAACCTGGAAATACTGCTTGCTGCCATCCATAAGCACGGGCTCAAGGAAGAGAATTTCAAATGGTATCTTGACCTGCGGAAATACGGGAGCGTTCCACATGGCGGCTTCGGCCTGGGCATTGAGCGCACTGTGGCCTGGATCTGCGGGCTGCATCATGTGCGGGAAACAATCCCTTTCGCCAGGATGCTGAATCGCCTGACGCCATAATCCTTTTTACCGTCATTCCAGCGGAAGCTGGAATCCATGATTTGAATTATTAAGAGATAGGCCAAGGGAGGACGTTATCCTCCCTCATATGGATGACCTGCCTGTCAAGAGGAAACAACTTTCAAAACCTGTTTATGAGTTCCGTGAACTTTCAACCTCATATTCGCGTGCTGGTTAACGCAGTAAGCTCAGTCCGAATGTGA